>DATAOM010000306.1:0-3352 GCA_036265775.1 Ktedonobacterales bacterium
TCACCGCGACGACACGCGCGCCATCCTTCTGCAGGATCTCCGCCGCAATCATGCCTGCGTTGCCGAAGCCCTGGATCGCCACACGCAAGTCGCGGATCGGAATCTTCTTCTCTTCGGCGGCCATCTTGAGGACCGCGACCGCGCCGGTCGCCGTCGCCTCGTTGCGCCCCTCGCTGCCGCCGATCGCCAGCGGTTTGCCGGTGACCACGGCAGGCACCGAGTAGCCGTGGTGCATCGAGTACGTGTCCATGATCCAGGCCATCTCGCGTGAGCTGGTGTTCACATCGGGCGCGGGAATGTCGCTGTTGGGACCGATCAGGAGCGAGATCTCGGTCGCGTAGCGGCGCGTCAGCCGCTCGACCTCGGTGGCGCTGAGTTGCTTGGGATCGACGATCACGCCACCCTTGGCGCCGCCATAGGGGATGTCCACGACGGCGCACTTCCACGTCATCCACATCGCCAGCGCGCGCACCTCGTCGAGCGAGACGTTGGCGTCGTAGCGGATGCCGCCCTTAGCCGGCCCGCGATTGATGTTGTGCTGCACACGGTAGCCGGTGTAGACCTTGACTGAGCCGTTGTCCATCCGCACCGGAAAGTTGACCGTCAGTTCTCGCTTTGGCATGCGCAGAATCGCCCGCATGTCTTCAGGCAGCTTCAACCGGTCCGCCGCCTCCTCGAACTGCGCCACCGCCATCTGGTAGGGGTTGATCGCAGCCCGCCCATCCATTGCCATAGACTCCTGCTCTCCTCACCATTGACGAACTTCGACGTGGCGACATGCCACGCCTCCTGGGACGCGTACACCATCGTATCGCCCGCTCGCCAGTCCGTCTCGTATGGCGATTTCGCCGCGCGGATGTCAGGACTGGTCGAGCTTCCCCAGCAGCAGCGGTTGGACCGCGTCGGGCTTGGCGCGACCCTTCGTGCGCTTCATTACCTGGCCTACGAGGAATTGTACGGCGGCGGACTTGCCCGCGCGATAGTCCTCGACAGCCCTCGGATTCTCCGCGATCACCTCCACGACGATCTGTTCAAGCTCGCCGCCGTCGCTCATCTGCGACAGGCCCTCACGCGCCACGATTTCGGCAGGCGCGTCGCCGGATGTGAAGGCAAGCTCCAATACGTCTTTGGCCTGCTTGCCACTGATTGTCCCACGCTCGACAAGATCAAGCAACTCCGCCAGCCCAGCCGGGGTAACGCGGCTTGCGCCGATCTCCTGTCCGGCGGCGTTGAGCAGGCGGCGTAGCTCGCCGTTGATCCAGTTGGCCGCGACCTTGGCGCGTGCGCTGCGCTCGCTCTCCTTGCGCTCGTCGCCCATCGTGACGACGGACTCGAAGTAGTCGGCGACCTCGCGTTCAGCGGTGAGTTGCTCGGCGTCGTAAGCGGAGAGGCCGTATTGCGCGACGAAGCGACCGCGTTTGGCGTCGGGCAGCTCCGGCATGCGCGCGCGGATCTCCTCGACGCGCTCACGGCTGAAGGTCAGCGGCGGCAGGTCCGGCTCCGGGAAGTAACGGTAGTCGTCGGCGAACTCCTTGACGCGTTGCAGGACCGTCACGCCCTTGTCCTCGCGCCAGCCGCGCGTCTGTTGCACGATCTTGCGCCCCGCCTGCAACTCTTCGAGTTGGCGCGCCGCCTCATAGGTCAGCGCGCGCTCGACGGCGCGGAACGAGTTCATATTCTTGATCTCGGTCTTGACGCCAAACTCTTTCTGCCCGCGCGGGCGTAGCGAGATGTTGGCGTCGCAGCGCAGCGCGCCCTCCTCCATGCGTCCCGAGTTGACGCCGAGGTAGACCAGGATCGAGCGCAGCTTCTCGACGTAGAGTCGCGCTTCCTCCGCGCTGCGCATGTCCGGCTCGCTGACGATCTCCATCAGCGGCACACCCGCGCGATTGAGGTCCACCAGGCTGTACGCCTCGCCGTGCTCAGAGCGCGAGAGGTGACGCCCCGTATCTTCTTCCAGGTGGACGCGCGTGATGCCGATGCGCTTCTCATTGCCGTCAAGCTGGATGGTCAGGTAGCCGTTGCGGCTGAGTGGGATGTCGTATTGCGAGATTTGGTAGCCCTTGGGCAGGTCGGGGTAGAAATAGTTCTTGCGGTCGAACTTGGAGAACTCAGGAATCTCGCAGTTCAGCGCCAGCGCCGTCATCACGGTGTACTCGACCGCGCGCTCGTTGATGACTGGCAGCGTGCCAGGGAAGCCCATGCAGATCGGGCAGCAGTGCGTGTTGGGCGCGGCGTTGGCGTAATCGGCGGAACAACGGCAGAACATCTTGGAGGCGGTGAGCAGTTGGGCATGGACCTCCAGCCCGATTACGACCTCGTAGTCTGTCGCCGCCGTCGGGGTAGCGCTCGGCATAACTATCCTCTAATGGTGAAATTAGCTGTGCTTGCGCACGAAGCGCCCCATGCGCTCGATGGCCTCTTCGAGCTGGTCGCGCGCCGTGCAGTAGGTGCAGCGGATGAAGCCCTCGCCAGCCTCGCCAAAGGCGCTGCCTGGCACGACGGCCACGTGCTCCTCAGTGAGCAGTTCGTCCACGAACTCGTCCGAGGTCAGGCCGGTCACGGTGACTGAGGGGAAGGCGTAGAAGGCGCCCTTCGGCTCGTAGCAGGTCAGGCCGATGGAGTTGAGGCCCGCGACGATCAGGCGGCGGCGCTCGTCGTAGCTGGCGACCATTTCGCGCACGTCGTCCTCGCCGTGCAGCACGGCTTCCAGCGCGGCAGCCTGGCTCATCGTCGCGGCGCACATGATCGCGTACTGGTGGACCTTGAGGATCGCCTCGAGGTAGTGCGGCGGCGCGGCCACGTAGCCGACGCGCCAGCCCGTCATCGCATACGCCTTGGAGAAGCCGTCGGCGAGAATCGTGCGCTCGCGCATGCCGGGCATCGCGGCGATGCAGGCGTGCTCGTCGCCGTAAACCAGCCGACTGTACACCTCGTCGCTGATGACGACGAGATCGCGGCGCACGGCCAGCTCGGCGATCTTCTCCAGTTCCGCGCGCTCGATGACTGCGCCGGTGGGGTTGTTTGGGTTGCCAAGTAGGAGCACCTTCGAGCGCGGGGTCAGCGCCGCCTCGATGGCCGCCGCCTTGACCTCGAAGTGGTCGTCAACGGAGGTGGTGACGGGGACAACGACTCCACCAGCCAGTGTCACGTCAGCCTCATAGGCGACGTAGCCGGGATTGGGAATCAGCACCTCGTCGCCGTCGTCCAGCAAGGCGCGCAGCGCGGCGTCTATGCCCTCGCTGACGCCAACCGTCACCAGGACCTCGCTGGCGGGATCATAGGTGACGCCATAGCGTGTCGTCAGCAGCGCCGAGATTGCTGAGCGCAGTTCCAGCGTGCCATAGTTGGA
>DATAOM010000307.1:0-4525 GCA_036265775.1 Ktedonobacterales bacterium
GCAACGGATCAACTGCGCGCGGCAACGCCTCCTCGCCCGGCGTGAAGCGCCCCCGCGCGCCCAATGGCTCCCCGAACGGCGCGCCCACGCGCTGAACAGCGGTCCTCCAGATCTCCGGCAGGCGCCAGAGGGCAGTGCGGCAAGATGATATACTGACCACGCCGACGTCTTCGCTGCCGCACTTGTCGCTGATGGGAGAACCGGCGATGGAACATATACACCTCTCGCGCGCGCCTACCATGGAGCGCGCGCTGCTCATCGCCGCGTTCGCCGGCTGGAACGACGCGGCCAGCGCAGCCACCTGGGCGGCGCGATTCCTCATCAACCAATGGGCGGCGCGTTCGTTCGCCGAGATTGATCCCGACATCTTCTTCGACTTCACCTCCGCGCGCCCGCAGGTCCGTGTTGTCAATGGCGCCATCCGCAAGATCACCTGGCCGGCGAACAAGTTCTATAGCGCGCGTGTCACGGACGGCGAGACCGAGCAGACGCCACGCGACATCATCGTCTTGCTGGGGCAGGAGCCTCACCTGCGCTGGCGTGTCTTCAATCGTGAGGCGCTCGAGTTGGCGCAGCGCTGCCACGTCGAAGAGATCGTACTGGTCGGTTCGCTGGTCGCCGAGGTGCCGCACACCAAGCCCATCCACGTCACCGGCACGTCCAACCAGAGCGCGACGCTGCGGCGCTTCAAGGCTCACGACGTCGGGCGCGCGAACTACAACGGCTCGACTGGTATCCTCACGGCGCTGCATGAAGCGGCGAAGAATGAGGGCTATCATGTGACGAGCCTGTGGGGCGTCGCGCCGCACTATGTCTCGGCGACGCCGAACCTGCCGGTGGCCGAGGCGCTGCTGCGCCGTCTGGACTCGCTCTATGGACTAAACCTCCAGCTTGGCGACCTGACCTACCTCTCCCAGCGCTTCACCAGTCGCGTCTCGGCGCTCGTCGCGGACGACCCAGACCTGCTCGCCTACGTGCAGACGCTGGAGCAGAGCGAAGATGAGGCGCCGCCCATCGAACGGGAGGTCAGCTTCGATACATCTGGCGCGCATCGCGTGCCACGTGATGGCGGCCTGCCTTCGGCGGAACAGGCGATTGAGGGCGCCGAGGAGTTGTTGCGGCGCTACCGCGACGGCAATACACTTGATTGACACTCCCCGAAGGGATGCTCGGAGAACGCA
Organism: Ktedonobacterales bacterium; assembly: GCA_036265775.1. Taxonomy (GTDB): domain Bacteria; phylum Chloroflexota; class Ktedonobacteria; order Ktedonobacterales; family JADMIN01; genus DASWAC01. Next base: position 1,182 of record DATAOM010000307.1, read on the forward strand.
CATGGCAACCCATCACGTTAACCTCCGAAGGGCCTGCCCAGCCCTGTTGGACAGTTGACTCCATCATCGGGCGAGTGTGACCTCAAGATGAACCCGAGTCAAGCGGAGCGCGCCTCGTCCAAGATGCGTTGATGCTTTTACCCGTGGGAACGACTGACCACGGAACGCCGCAAAACATCATTTGATTGGAAAGGTGCAAGATGTCCTACCTATCGTTCTCGCACATGGGCGAGAAACCGGTAATCAAACAGGACCAGATCTCACCGCCATGCCTGAAGGCAAGGGATCTCTGCCGGGACTTGACTAGCGGGCTGCTCGTCCCATCTGGCTTATTGATGATGTGTTGATGGGTGACAGTTGAGCTATCGGTTCGTCTCACTAGATAGTCGCATCGAGCGCATGGATATTAACCCGTTTCGACCCTGTTGGCTCTCCTGCTGGATTGAGAGATTCATCGGTGGCGTATCATCCGACCTTTGGGGATGGCTATCTTGAGGGCGAGTATGACGATCTCGGTATCGGCCTGGCGGATGACTTGACCTACGCGGATGAAGAGCAGGAGATCGGCGCGCTCTGGCGAGACGATGCGGCGCTCCTGGAGGATAATCTCGGGGATGACCTAGAGGATGATCCCATCGCCATCCTCAGCGCCGGGAATGACGCCGACGCGCTTGCCTATATCTACGAGGACGCGCTCGACGCGCCGCAGCTCGAAGAGTGGGCTGGAGTCGAGGCGGGTGACTATGAGGACGCCGGAACGATCTGGACGCGTCGGTTGGGCCTCACGGCGCAGATCGTTGGGTTGATCTTGCTGCTCGGCATCTCAGCCGTCTCGGCGTTCATCCTCTCGAAGTCTGTGCTGCCCTCCAGCCCTGACCCGCTCCCGCTTTCGTCGGTGGATACCTCGCCGAAGCAGAATGGCTATGTCATCGCGCCACCTGCCGCCGCTGGCTCGCCAACACCCGTAGCGGTGGGAGGCAGCGTGGGCGTCTGGGTAGATACCAGTACGCCGGGAACGTCGGCGACGGTGAACGCCTATGCGCGAGTGACAAAGGACGGCCAGCCAGTCACGGGAATCGCCGTGAAGCTCGACGCCGACTACTCCGGCGCCACGACTACCTATGGCCCTGTGACGACAGACAGCTATGGCATCGCTGCGTTCACGCTGAGCTTCAGCGGCGTGCCCGCCTTCCGCCCGATCTATCTGACCGCGACGACGAAGCTGGCCAATGGAACCGAACTGACCGGCCAGACGTTCTTCGTGCCGCGCTAAGGCCGCCGCTACTCCGGCTCGACCATGACCGCGCCGTCCTCGATCCAGACGCGGTAGGTCGGTACCGCGCCAGTGGCGGGCATGCCGAGCGCCTTCCCTGTGCGCAGGTCGAAGCGGCTGCCATGCAGCGCGCACTCGACAGTATGATCCTCGACGATGCCGCCGTCGGAGAGAGAAAATTCCTCGTGGGTGCAGGTGTCGCCGATGGCGTACAACTCGCCGTTGACGTTATAGACGCCAACCGGCTCATCGTCCACCCAGACGCGCAGAATCGCGCCGGGCGGCAGGTCTTCCTCGCGCGCGACCTCAATCGCGGCCATATCAACTCACCTCCACGCCCTCGACACGCTCCTGTACCTCCTGGCGCAGCGAGTCGCGCAGAGTGGCGATGGGGACCTGCTCGATGATCGGGTCCACGAACCCCTCGACGATCAGTCGCGTCGCCTCCACACGCGTCAGCCCGCGACACATCAGGTAGAACAACTGCTCCTCGTCCACCTTGCCGACCGTCGCGCCGTGCGTGCAGCCCAGGATGTCGCTTGCCGCGATCTCCAGGTTGGGAATTGAGTCGGCGCGCGCCGTGCGGCTGAGCAGCAGGTTGCGGTTCTGCTGGTAGGCGGCGGTCTTCTTCCCCGTTGGATGCACGCGAATCAGCCCGGAGAAGACCGAGCGCGCCTTGTCCGTCAGCACGCCCTTGAAGAGCAGGTCGCTCACACCTGCCTGCCCCTTGTGGTCCTGCAGCGTGTAGCGGTCGAGGTGCTGATTGCCGTCCTCGATGTAGAGGCCGAGGAGCTTCACGTTGGCGCCGTCACCCTCCAGCACCGACTCGACGCGTCCCTTGGAAAGCCGGCTGCCCAATTCGATAGTCTGCAGGTTGAGCACCGTGTCCTGGCCAAGCAGCGCACGCTCGGTGTGGAAGTCGTAGACCGAGCGCCCCCAGCGCTGCGTGCCGACGTAATGCAAATTCGCGTCTCGCTTGAGGATGATCTCGACGATGCGCGAGCTGACGCCCTGCTCCTTCTCGTCGGGCGAGATATAGTCCTCGGCGTAGACGGCGCGGCTGCCCTCGTCGAGGACGATCAGTGTGTGCGAGAGACTTGACGTCCCCTTCAGTCCTGCGCTGATGACCGCGCGCAACGGATGCTCCACCACAACACCACGTGGGACGTAGAGGAATACGCCGTTATCCCAGAAGGCGCCGTGCAGCGCGGCGAACTTGCTATCCTCTGGCGGCACACAGCGTGTCATGAAGTACTCGCGCACAAGCTCAGGATGCTCGCGGACGGCGGTCGCCAGATCGGTGAAGATGACGCCCGCGGCGGCAAGCTGCTCGTCGAAGACATACTCGACGCGTCGCGCATCCCGGAAGCCGAGGAAGCCAGCGAAACGCTCGTCGCGCTCGGCGGGTGGCACGAGCGTTCCCTGCGCCTCGCCGTCCTCGGCGAACGGCTCGATCTCGTCCAGCCGCAAGCGGCTCAGGTCGGTACGCCGCCACTCCTCGTCGGTGCGCGCGGGCATCGGGATGGCCTGGTACGCCCGCCAGGCCTCCAGCCGTCGCTCGCGCATCCAGTCTGGCTCGGCACGGCGCGCGATCAGTTCCTGAATCGCCTCCTCGGTGAATCCCCGCCGCGCGACAGGAGCAGTCATAGCTCTATCCCCCTACGTTCGTTGCTCAGTAGCCATAGAGCGGGCGGAGCAGCGACGCCGCCCCGCCCAAATATATGCGATACGCCAGCCCCGGCCTAGCCGACCGAGCCAGACATCTCCAACTGAATCAGCCGGTTCAGCTCGACGGCGTACTCCAGCGGCAACTCCTTGGCGATCGGCTCGATGAAGCCACTGACGATCATCGTGTAGGCCTCGCTCTCGCTCAGTCCACGGCTCATCAGATAGAAGAGCTGCTCCTCGCCAACCTTCGAGACAGTCGCCTCGTGGCCGACCTCGACATCCTCCTCCTCGATCTCGATGTAGGGGTAGGTGTCGGTGCGGCTGGTCTCGTCGAGCAGCAGCGCGTCGCAGCGCACATTCGAGCGCACATCATTCGCGCCCTTATGCACCTTGAGCAGGCCGC
>DATAOM010000308.1:0-14729 GCA_036265775.1 Ktedonobacterales bacterium
CCCGTCGTGTCACCACTGCTGGCGTTCGAGACCACCGCGCGCAGCAGACCGTAGAAGTCAACGCCGATATTGCTGTAGAAGCTAGGGTCCTCGGTATCAATGGTCGCATCCTGAACCTTCTGGCCGATCTGCTCCAGCGGCAGGTAGATGTTGACGCCCTGGTCGTTGCGAGCTGTGTAGAGCAGCACGCCGTTGCGGTCGAAGATCTGCGTGCTCTGGCCGAACTTCAGGTTGTAGATATCCTGGATGTCGCCGCGGTGCTTGTCATAGACACTCAGGCCATACGCAGCGCTGGCGCCACCAACGCCGACCGTCACGAACAGCAGCGTGACGAGCGCGGCGATGCCCGCCGCGTAGCCAACGGGATTGGCGCGCACACGCCCCAGGCGCCACTTACGCGCCAGCATGCGCGCGCGGCTGCGACGATAGGGCTGCGCGTTCTCGGAAAACTGCTCCATCACGTCTGGCGGCAGCTCGACGCGCCGACTCGGACTACTGAGCTCTGGCGGCTCGTAGCGACCGGCGTCGCGGACGGCGCGCCCCATTGTGGCGCCGATAGACGCCAGGCTGCGTGACATGCTGCGCGAGAGATCGCGCGCCAGCGCGCCCATAGAGCGGCGGCTACTACTGCTGCGCGGCTGACGGTCGCCAGAGCCGTTCTCCCCACTGGATCGCGGCGCGTACATGCTGCCGACGGTGCTCTTCGCGTTGGCGCCGCGGCCATTCGAGCGCGGATTGCTCGGTCGTCCCGCGCCATCAGGGTCGGAGAGCGGCGGACGGATCAATCCACCGGGACCAAACGCGCCACCGGGACGCGTCCTGTTCGGATTCGATCTCGGATTCGATCTCGGATTCGATGAGGAGCCAGACCGTCCATTCGCCGATCTGCCATTACGCGACGCCTGCCGGTCCGATCCTTCGCGCTCTCCGGAATCGCGTCCATTGCCACTCATCAGCGACCCTCCACCTCTCCGGCTAACTGCACAGCGTCCTCTGGCGGCCAGCGTCTATGATAGTACGGTCGCGGGCGCTTGGCAATTGGGGTGAGAAAGAAGTGCCGCACGCCGTGCATGATGTGTCAAGCTCGCGCCGTTGCTTGCAAGCTGAAGAGAAGGAGTGAGAGATGAGCGATGCAAATCGGGACGCCGAAAATAGCGCAGGCGGGCAGGAGGCACAGGAAGGCGGCGCGGAGGTTGTAGACACGCGCGGAACACCAGCCTTCTTCGAATACTGGAACCAGATGGATTTCATCGCGTGGATGGGCGCGCGTGTCGTCGAAAGCGCGGATGGCTACGCCAAGGTCTACTTCGAGCCAGGACAGCATCACCGAGGCGCGGGCGCTGGTGGACGCGCGGTCACTGGCGCGGTGCAGGCGTATATCTTCGACATCGTCACCGGCGCGGCGGTCGCCTCGCTGGCGCACGGCGCCCGTCCACAGGTCACCGTCACGCTGGATGTGACCTTCGAGCATCCCGCCTACGACGCGCCGTTGACCTTCGAGGCGCATGTGCTCAGCGGCGGCAAGCAGATCTTCTTCGTGGACGCGGTCTGCCTCGACACGAACGGCGAAGTCACCTCGCGCGCTCGCGCCATTTACCGTCGTTTCGACCGGCGCATCACCCCCGAAGAGGCCGAGGAGTTCCTGGCGCAACACAGCCAGGGCAGCGAGTCCTGATCGCTCAGTGTCCGGTGGGCTGGAGCGCGCGTCCGCGCATATCCTGAAGGAGGCTCCAGAGGCTGACCAGCGCCCAGACCCCTTCCAGCAGCAGGAAGCCCCACTGGCGCTCGATGATCGCCACAGTCGCCAGCGCGCCCGAGCCGAGGAGATTGAGCAGAATATAGGGCAGACTGGCCGTAGAGGGCCTGCGCGTCTGGCTCGCGCCATAGGCGGCGAGAACGGCTAGCGACCCTAGCAGCGCGACAATCTGAATGACAGCCTCGCTCACGATGGTTGCTCCTGAACTAGCGCGGCCAGGCGTAGCCAGCGGCGGCGTAGATCATGGCGATGGCGTCGGCCTGCTCGATGGCGTCGCTAGGCGGCAGGAACGGCCGTGTTCCTGTGCGGATCGCCAGGCCGAAGCGCTCGACCTCCAATTGGTATTGGTCCACTCCCTCGAAGTGGCGCTCGATAGTTTCGTCGTCGCGCTCAATCCGCACTACCGTGTCGCTCCTCCCTGGTGTGAACGGGCGCGGAATGTACAGACGGCCAAGGTCACCCACTACCTCGACGAAGGCGTCGCGCGGGGCGAGGAAGTTGCTGTCAATCACGGCGAGTTGTCCGTCGCCGAAATCTAGCGCGGCGGCGACACTGCGCTCGACCTCGCTTCCTGCCGGGACTACTACCTTCGCCGCGGCTGAGAACGGACCGCGCCCGTAGATAGCGCGCGCGAAGTTCAGTGGATAGCAGCCCACATCTAGCAATGAGCCGCCGCCGAGTGCCGCGATCAACCGGATGTCATCTGGACGCCCAGCGATATTGAAGCCGAAGCCGCCGCGCACCAGTTGTACCCTGCCGATCTCCCCATCGGCGACCTGCGCGAGCGCCCACTCGATTTGCGGGTGATGCCGGTACATGAAGGCCTCCATCAGGAGGACGCCAGCTCGCTCGCATACGCTGACCATCGCGCGTGTCTCGTCGGGCGTCATCCCCAGCGTCTTCTCGCAAAGCACGTGCTTGCCCGCGGCGGCGGCGCGCGTCACCCACTCGGCGTGCAACCCGTTTGGTAGCGAGATATAGACCGCCTCGACGTCGGGATCTTCCAGCAGCGCCTCATAGCTCCCGTAGGCCTGCATGCCGGGCAGGCCAGCCAACGCATACTCCGCTCGCGCCAGATCGCGGCTGGCCATCGCGACGACGCGGGTGTTCAACGCCGCCAGCATTGCCGGGAAGACTGCGCGCGTGCCGATGCGCGACACGCCGAGGATGCCCCAGCGCACTGACTCCGATGTGGAATGCGCTTGCTGATCGTTCATGCTCGTCTCCCTCTCGCGCTACTGGCTTCATGTAGGCGCGCCCATCGCGGCCTCGCGTATAATCAGTTGTGACCCAGCCAATTGTAAAGGAAATCGCTTATGCCGCGCATTCGTCCGCTCCGACCCGACGAGGTCTCACCCGAGACCCGCGCCACCTTCGACCGCTTTTACGCCCAACGTGGCGCTATCCCGAACATGTTCCGCACGATGGCGCTGCGCCCAGAGATCATGGCTACCGCCGAGGCGCACATGAACGCCGTCTTCAACACTGGCACAGTAGATCCACGCCTGAAAGAGATGCTGGCGGTGCGCGTCTCGCAGATCAATGACTGTATGTATTGCTGCGCCTCGCACACGGCCCTGGCGAAACAGCTCGGCGCCTCTGAGGAATTGCTGGACGCGATGTACAACATCGACCAGCATCGGGAGATGTTTACCTCGGCGGAGCGCGCGGCGCTCGCGCTGGCGGAGCGCATGACGACCGACGCGCACGGCGTGGATGAGGATGTCTGGGCGGACCTGCAGGCCAACTTTGACGACGGGCAGATCGTCGAGCTGGCGGCGGTGATCGGGTTGTTCAACTACTTCAATCGTTTCAACGACGCCCTGCGTGTCGAGATCACTCAGCCCGGCATGCCTGCTGCCGAGGAGTCTTCGACGGGAGAGCGAGTGACCGCCCCATGAGCAAGAACGGCGCAGGAGACAACGGCAATAGCCACACGCCATCAGCGGATGACCAGCCAGAGGCGAAGCTGCGCAGCCTGCTCGGCGACCTGGAGACGCTGCGGCAGTACCTCGACGAGCGTGGCCGCCACACCTATGAGCTGGCGCAGCGCTTCCTGGATAATGCGCGGCGGGACCCTACTTCGCGCGCCTACGACGAACGTCAGGCGACGATGCTCGAATACCAGCACTACATCTGGCACGAGATCGCCGGACGCGTCTCCCAACTCCTCGTGGCGTATGGCGCGGAAGAAGAGCAACGCGGCGATCAGGATTCCTGACGAAGCGATGACTTACTGACGTAGCGCCGGGGCGCTATTCCTGACCTGAACGTCCCGGGAGCGAAGCCTCCGGCTCGCTCTCGTCTCCCTCCGCCATGTCATACGCGCCGCTGTCCTGAGGATAAGACTCTTCCGCATAGTCGTCCTCCGGCTCCATCTCATCCGTCTCGTCGTACTCGATGTAGATGACATCCCGCACGTACGGATGCTGGCGTAGCCGCTCGGCGATCTCCTCCTCGGAGCCAGGACGCACCAGCGCCAGGAAGCCGTGCTTGCGTGGAATCAGCCGCAAAGGACGCGCCTGCGCGGTAAGGAGCAACCGCTGCGCCTGGCCGACGGTCACACCGGGGCGGAAGAGGACGGCGATGCGGCCCGGCCCAAGGAAGGGCGCCTGCTGGCGCACCGGCGAGCCTTCGATGCGATCGATCAGCGCCTGCGCGGCCTGCTCCGCCTGATCATGTAGCCGGCGCAGATGTGGCGCTGCAGCAGCAGACGCGCGTCCCGCCGCCTCGCGGGCGCTGGCGGCTAGACGGCCAAAGGCGTCGCCCAGGCGTGAGACGGTTGTGGGAGCGGTGGCAGGTAGCGGATGCATGCCGCTGGCGCGCGCCTCGCGCTGATAGCTGAGCGCGGTACGCAGCCCCGGCAGGAGATCAGCCCACCACTGGCGCACAAGCTCGCCCACCTGCGAGGGGTCGTTGGGCGCGCGCGAGCCTTGCTCGTGCGCCGTGCGCGTATTACGCAGTTCCTGGAAGCGCTCCATGCGTGGGTCGGGCATCGCTGCGCGAGGGACGCCATCTGGCGGTGTCTGGTGGATCACCTTGCCACTTGGTGAGGCGAGCCGCGCGCCGCCATGCACGTCGGGCGGACGGCGCGGTCCGCGAGTGATTGGAGCGGTTGGCGCCGGCGCTTCTCGTCTGACCGATGGCGTGCCATCGCGCGGAGTCGTAGCGGGCGGCCACGCCGCATACTGATCTGTTTCGAGATAGGCGGGGCGGCTCTTTGGCGCGCGATGCGATGAAGGATTGCGTGGCGCGATGAGGACGGTCGGCTGGTCCGAGACGGCCCACTCTTCGTCCATCTCGTTGGGAATCTCCGCGCCAAGCTCGTCGGTGTCGGGAAGATCGTGCGGCGGGACCGAGGCATCGTCGGCGGGATGCGGGCGCGGGATGGCGATAGACGCCAGTGTCGTCTTCGTCGTCCGTCGAGGAGGCGTTGCGGCAAGACCCTGTGGTGGCGTTACCGCCTCCTGCGCCACCGTTGCGCCGGGATCATCAACGAACTCGTCTGTTACACCTGGATCGCTTGCGCCTGGATGCTCGCGCTCGTCATATCCTGCCATAATAGCTCTCTATCCCTTACTGGTGAGGGCGTCGCGCGTGAAGAGGCCTGGTGTATTGGCCTGGACGCCCAGACGAGGCGCTACGCCGAACATGGGGAAAAGCCGAACGCGCCGCCTATCTGCTACAGCATAGCCTGTGTAGGACGCTCGCCGCTGTGCGCTAGGAGGCGACAAGCGCTGTATTCATCAGGCGTGAGCGGCGCTGGCGGCGTTTGGGGCGCGTGGGAGAAAAATCCTATGCGTTATGCCTGCTATAGATGTGGCAATCGCCTCGCAGCGCTCCATCGCCGATCAGCGCTTCGAGCGATAGAGGAAGCCTTCGAGCAACTGCGCCGCATGTTGCGCTACATCGGGCCGGAGCGCGTAGTAGGTCAGCCGGTCGCGGTCGATCAGCGTGACCAATCCATACTCGCGCAGCTTCACCATGTGATGCTTGGTCGTGGCTTTCGTCAGCCCCAGCTTCTCGGCCAGCTCCGTGAGGTACATCTCGCGCTCGGAGAGCAGACCCAGGATGCGCAGGCGCGACTCGTCGCCCAGCGCAAGGAAGAACTGGAGCATCTCCGTCGTCGGCGCGCGTGGGTCGCGGCGCTCGGCGTCGGATTCGAGCACTTGGGCCTCGATAGGCGTGCAGAAGGTGAGAATGCCCTGCCAGTAGTGATAAAAGACGGCGGGTCGGCAGAAATAGCTCGGCGCGAAGATGATGCGCCGAAGGCTGGAGGGGCGCTGGAACTGCACGCCGCGCATTGCCTCCTCGATGAACGGCTCCAGCGGCATATTGAGCCTGCGGCTTTCGAGCGTCTCGGCCTCGCGCCGCTGAAGCGTGACGATCTTTTCGCGCTCGGCGGCGAAGACAGCGCGATCCCAGACACGCAGGGCCGCGATGATCTCAGCGCGCACGCCCTCGATGTCGGTAATGATCTCGGTGATCGTCGGCATGACCTCGTCGGGGTAGCGCTCCAGCAGCGCGCGCAGGGGGTTCTCGTTGCGGGCGCTGCTCGCCGCTGGTTGCGACTTGCGTAGCGCGCGTGTCATGACGCTCTGCCAGTCGGGACCGAGGTTTTCCTGATCTAGCAGCGCCTCTGCCAGCCGCTCGGAAGGCGCTGTGCGTAGCCATTCCAGAAACGATGGTGTGTCGCGCGGCTCTGGGCATTGATGCACCAGCGAGATCAGCGTGCTGCGCAGCGAATCCGGCTTGCCGTCGCCCAGATAATGGCCGAGCGTCACCAGCGCCTGTGGATTTTCGGCGTCGCAGGCGGCGCGCGCATTCTCCGCCCATTGTCGGCCAACATCGTAATCGGCATAGTCGTACTCTGGCGACGCCAGCGCGACTTGCAGGCTCAGGAGCAGATCATACGTCTCGCAGGCCAGTATCTCGACTTCAGGCCTGCGTCCGCGTCGTAGATCTACGGCCCGTGGCGCCGCCACGCGCGGATCGGTGCGTGTCTCCATTGCGCTGCCTCCTGCCTCGCGCCCTCTCTTGCGCCGCCTGCCATTGCCATCCATGGCCATCGCGCGGCTGTATTGTAGCGTGTCTCCAGGCGGTCGTCCAGCAATGGAGTCACTTACAGCCAGAATGGCGCCTGAAGACAAGACAAAGTGCGAGGCCTAGAGGACTGTCAGCAGTTCGGGGCCATTCTCGGTGATCGCGAGCGTATGCTCGAATTGCGCCGAGCGACTGCCATCCGCTGTCTTCACCGTCCACTGATCTGGCATCAGGCGCGTTGCGGCGCCGCCCGCGTTGAGCATCGGCTCGATGGTGAAGACCATACCTGTGCGCAATTCGACGCCCGTGCCTGGCTTGCCATGGTGCAGGACGTTCGGATCTTCGTGGAGGTCGCGCCCCACACCATGACCGACGTATTCGCGTACAACGCCGTAGCCCTCGCTCTCGGCGTAGCGTTGGATGGCGGCGCCAATATCACCTAGGTGTTTGCCGGGCTGCGCCTGCTCGATGCCAAGCTCCAGCGCGCGATGCGCGGCGTCTACCAACTTCTGCGATTTCGCGTCTATCTGGCCCACGGTGTAGGTCACGCACGAGTCGCCGACCCAGCCGCGATAGATCACGCCGATGTCCACGCCGATGATATCGCCCTCGTTCAGCGCCTGGCGCGAGCTGGGTATGCCGTGGCAGATAACGTCATTGACGGCGACGCAGATCGTCGCGGGGAAGGGCTTGCGTCCTGGCTGGCCACGCTGCGCGGGATAGCCGCCGTAGCCTTTATAGATCGGAATCGCGCCCTTGCCCCGGATATACTCCTCGGCGATGCGGTCCAGTTCAGCCGTCGTGACGCCTGGAACGACATGCGGTCGCAGAACTTCATATGTCTCCGCGACGATGCGCCCCGCCTCGCGCAGCTTCGCGATCTGATCAACGCTCTTCAGTAAAATCGCCACGTCATCCTCGGTCTCTTCTCGTTGGGTTCGCATGCCCAACACGTAGCATTGTATGCCGAGACCGCGCTATTCCGCCAGACGGAGCGACCACATCGAGCTTACGACTTGTTGCTGAACTCGCCGCTCTTCGCGCTGTTGTACTGCGTCATGACGTCTTCCTTGGCGCGCTCGTAGAAATCCTGGCCAAGGGCGAACGCCTCGCTGTAGCGCTCACGTAGCATCTCGATCAGTGGGCCAAAGCGCTCCTGTGCGCGCTTGCGCAGATCGAAGCCATCTGTGTCGCTCTGGTCACCTGCCGCATTGCCTCCTGGCCGCGGCATGAACATGATCGCCAGCGCGACCCCAATCGCTACGCCAAGCATCAGGCCAAACCAGAATCCTACACCTGATTTCCGCTGTCGCATCTCATTTCCTCCGTCTGGTAGGTACTTCGCCACTATGATCCCAGACGGTTTGACCGCGCGCCTGGCTACGATTCAAGCATCTCGTCTATGACGGTGAGGATATCCTCGATCTGGTCAAACGGTTTCGGCATAAAACGTGTCTTCAGGTCCGGCGCCGGGCGCTCTTTCAACTGGCGCTCAAGCGCCTGCCCCTCGTTGATCGCGGCGGTCGTGATGATGATCGGGAGCTCCGCTGTTGTGGCGTTCGCGCGCAAAGCATGAAAGGCATCCAGCCCAAGCGGGCGGCCATGAAAGTAGAGGTCGAGGATGACGAGGTCGGGCTGCGCCGAGCGAATCTGTTCGACGGCCCCCTCGATCTCGGTGTACGGCGTAAACTGATATTCCGTATCCTCGAGGAGCGCGCCTATCAGTGGGGCGATGTTGTCATCAATCACGACGATGTGCTTGGCGCTGACCATACGCGCGCTTTCCTTCCGTACATGGGGCTGAGGTCGCCGTTGACCATGCTGACCAGACGGGCGCCATTCAAGAGTTGCAAGGGATGGCGAAGGAATTCTCAGCATATCACGCCTAACATGACAAAACGACGCGCAAAGTGTGAATCACGCCACACTTTGCGGCGCGCGTGCGTCCACTCTCTCTGACGACCAACTCTCGCGTGATTGCGTTTACGTGAGCCCGAACTCGAGGCGGAAAGCGCACGATTGTTGCACAACCATCTACCATGGAGGAGCGCTGTCATCATCAGCCTCTACGAGGCATTGTCATTCATGTGCTGGCTCAGATTGCAGGCCAATCGTCCTCCAGGAGGATATATGTCGCTCTCGATGGACTCATCCTCGTCTCCCTCTCAGCCTGCGCGCAGCCGTCGCTGGCTCTGGATCGCGCTCATCGTCGTTTTGGCGCTCGCTCTGCTGGTTGGCGTTGGCGCCCTCGTCGTCGCTCCGCGCCTCTGTGGCGTGACCGAGCCGCAGCGGCATGGCCTGGATTGCGATATTCCGCTGCCGCCAAACACGACGTACTTGGGACTGCTGCCGACGCCTAGCGCGGTAGGCGTTTCAACGAAAACATACGACTTCCACGTGCCTGACACGACTGAGCAGGCTATCAAAGACTTCTATGCGCAGCGTCTGCCATCCAGTGGCTGGAAATGCGTGAATCACGAGGATCCCGTTGACGTCACGGCGTTTCAGGGAACACGCGCGGTGGGGGTCTCATCCTTAGCGTCTGGAGGCGAGGCGGCGGGCGTGGAACTGGCGATCAGCGTGTCCACATTCTCCAAAGCCTTCCCTGACTCGTGTGAGAGCCAACTTCCTGGCGCAGGCGTCTAGCGATGGTTAGCCGAAGTGTCCCTATACTACTCAGCCGCTGCGCTATTCGTGGCTGATTTTGCGGCGCTGGCGGCCTTCTCCGCTGAGGAGCGCTCGCGGGCGCGCAACTCCGCCTCGTGCTTGCGGCGGTCGCGGTTGCGCTTGATCTCCAGCGTCCGGCGGTAGAGCCAGTAGACCGGCGCTGAGTAGGGCTTGTCGTGCGTCTCCAGCGCCAGGAACGCCTCGCCGCCGAAGCCCTGTTTGTAGGTGTAGAGGCTGTACATATCCTCGTTCGGCTCCAACACCTCGGCGATGGCGCGGAAGTCATAGCTCGAGCAGGTGTGCGCGCGCGCCCAGCGAATCGCGGTCCATTGGAGCAGGTGGTTGGGCATGCGGTTGCGGTGCTGGTTCGACGAGGCGCCGAACATATACGTCGCCACCGGGCCGCACTTTGCCACGATCAGCGCCGCGATTGGCTCGCCCTCGTACTCCGCCAGCAACAGCGCCGCCGCGTCACGCTCGCCATAGAGCCGCAGGAAACGCTCGTAGTGCTCTTTGGGATGAATCCAGATACCGTCGCGCGTCGCCGTCTCCTGATAGAGTCTGTAGAAAGTCGCGATGTCGGCGTCGCTGGTCGCCTCGCGGACCTGCACGCCTTTCTTGCCCGCCAGCCGGATGTTGTAGCGCCACTTCTCCTTCATCCCGGCGAGCAATTGCTCCTCGTTCGGGCGGATGTCCAGCGTCCACGAGCGGCGCGGGTGCGTCGCGTGCGGATTGCGCTGGAAGCCGAGCGCTGAGAGCGCGCCGAGCCAGGCCGGATCACCGTTACGCACGTTTGGCTCGACCTTCAACATGAACGCGCTACGCTTGCGCGCCTCCTCTCCGGCGCGGGCGCAGAGCGCGGCCAACGCAGGCGAGGCTGGATCATCCACGACAGGGCCACGCGGGACGTAGAAGTACGGTCGGCCCAGCAGCGGCGCGCGCTCGACGACGATCAGCATCGCGCCGCGCAGCTCGCCGTCAATGTACGCGCCCAGGCGCAGCGCATTACCACCGGCGGCATGGCCCAGATCGGCCCACTCGTACGTCTGTGTGATGTTCCCGGTCGATTGCGCCTCGATGAACGTATTCCACGCCGCGCGGTCGCTGACGATCTCGACGCGCGCCGCGCCGGGGAGAGTCGTGGTCATCGCGCGCCCGCCTTCGTATCGTTAGTAGTCTTGCCGTCTGTAGTTTCTGTCTGCGGTGCGCCCTTCGCTGCCGTCAGGTTCGTCTGCCGTTGCTTCTCAAATCTAGCGCGCCTGCGCTTCTGTTGCGCGCGTCGCAGCGAGACGAGACCGACATACGGCCAATAGAGTGTGGGACGTAGTGGCAGGTCCTGCGTCGGCATCACGCGGCGCACCTCGCCGCCGAAGCCGCGCTTGAACTCGTAGACACCGTACAGTTCCTCGCCTGGCTCCAATACGTCGGGAATCGTGCGCCAGTCGTAATGCTCGCCGCCGTGCGCCTTGACCCAGCGCATGCACTCCCACTGCAGCAGGTAGTTCGGGCGCAGCTTGCGGTGTTCTGTCTGGCCCGACGAGCCGCTGTGCAGGTTCCAGCCCCAGGTCCCCAGGATGGCGATGGTCGAGGCGGCGATGGGGATGCCCTCATGCTCGCACAGTAATAGCGCCATCTGCGCCGTGGCGTCGCGCGCCGCGCGCTCGGCGGAGTAGTTCACCAGCATGTCGCGGTAGAGGTCTTTGGGGTAGACGTAGAACTGGTCGCGCGCGCCGGTCTCGACGAGCAGGCGATAGAAGGCGTCGAGGTCCGCCTCACCCGACCCAACGCGCACCGCCAGCCCCTTGCGCGCCCCTGCGCGGATGTTCTGCCGCCAGGTGGTCATCATGCCAGCGAGCAGGTCGTCCTCGCTCGGACGCAGATCGGTGACCCAGGCGCTCCGCAGGTAGATGTGATGGTCGGTGGCATGGAAGCCCAGCCGCTTGAAGACACCCGGCCAGACGGAATCATTGTCAAGGATGTTCGGCTCGGCGCGGATGAAGAAGCCACCCGCGCGGCGCGCCTCACGTCGGGCGAAGCCGATTAGCAGTGGCAGCGCTGGCGAATGTGGATCGGCGCAGACGGGGCCACGCGGCGCGTAGAAGAACGGCGCGCGCATCCCAGTCGCCTTGCTGCGCACGAGCAGCATCGCCGCGACGAGCCGTCCCGCGCCGTCGAGCACACCGACACGCAGCGATCCCGCGCCGGTCGCCTCGCCAGAGTTGTCGGCCCACTCCCACGTCTGGCAGAGGTGACCGTTGGGCGTAGCGGCGACGAACTCGTTCCACAGACATCTATCGTCGATCAGCGCAGGATGCAGGGCGCTCGATGATGTATTGGTTGAGGTCATGTGTGCAGTCATGGAGAATGCGGCGCTTGCGCCTATCCCTTCATTGCTGAGGCATATCCCGGCGGATTCGTACGCAGGCAGCGAGAACGTCTGGCAGTATAGCAGACCCTCTGTGGTAAACAAAGGCGCCGGGCGGTATATCCTACTCGCTCGCGTCTTTGCGCCGCAAGAGAACGCCAAGGGCGTCGTAGCGGCGGCCTGGGCGCTCGGCGTCGGGCGCGGAGATCAGCCAAGGCCACGTCCGCATCGGCGCGGCAAGCGTAAAGTCGCGTTCCAGGTCGCCGGGAATCGTCAGCGTGCTCTCCGGCAGTGTCTCCAGCCGCTCGATGGGATCGCGAGCGTGCGGCCCCGCTTTTGGTGGCAATAGTTCTCCGGCGCGGTCGCTCAGGAGCAGCGCCACTCCATCTGATGTGAGGAGATTTCGCAGCAACGCGAGGTGCGCCAGCGCGACCCGCCTCCGGAAGCCGTTCGCCGCATCCTGGTAGCGCGGCAGGGTTTCGCGCAGATCGGCGACGGCGGGCGCATAGGCGGTCAGTGTATCGATCACATCGAGCAGCGGCAGGCTGTAGAGCTGTGTGAGGACAAAGTCGCTGATGACGAGATCATAGCTGCCGGGCTGAAGACCCACCGGCATTGGCGGATGCGGAACAGGGCAGCGCTCCAGGCAGTCGGCGGCGGCCTCGACTGGCGCCATCCCGCGTCCCTGATCCAGCAGGTTCAGGTCGGCGAAGGGCGTGGCTTGGAGTTCCGCCGCCAGCGCCTCGCTCACTCCGCCGGTGAGGTCGGCCTGCAGCAGGTCCACACGATTGCGCACTGTGGCGGGCAGTTCATCGCGCGCCTGGATCATCCCCGCCACGTCGAGATCGACCAGCAACACATGCGCGCTGGTCCGCGCCAGTCGCTCCAGAGGGATCTCCGTACAGGCTCCTGCGCCGAGGACAACCGTCCGGCGAGTGGAGGCGGAACTATCGAGGCGTAGCGCATCCGCTACCAGCGCGCTAACCGCGCTCAGATGCTCCGGACTGTGACGACGATACCAAGCGCGCCGTTCCGGTCCCTGCGTGCGCCGGTTATCCATAGTAAGTTGCGTGATGCGCATCCGCTGCCTCGCATACTCGTGAAGAAGGCTCTACGACAACCGATTGTAGCAGGCTAATCTTCCTGCAAAGGGCGCTTCGCCCCTGAGGCGTATAACCCCTCGCATGAATTACCTTTGTGGCTGCCGTGCGGCGCGCTTGACAGCAAGCTTGCCAGGTGATATACCAAAGCTGGCCTTCGCGCCTTCCACCATCCGCCCGTGTAGAGCTTTTCGTCAGCGATACCCTCGTCGCTGTCCTCACCTCCTCCTGGCAACCCTCGCGCCCTCGTTGCTTCCAATGATCGTCCTGCTCGCTCAGCGCTTCGACACACCCTGTTGGGCTTCGCTCACGCCACTCCAGCCCCCTGAATGGGCCACTCGGCGTCCTCTTCGTGCGCGCCACCGCGGCGCTACGTCCAACATGCAATAGCCATCTCGCTCTGAAAGGAGTCCGGGCGTCGCTTCGCCAGGCGTCTCATGACGCCCCAAGCGGCCCGTCCAGGGCCTGCGCCCAGCATGCGCTATGAGTATGAGTATCGCCGACCTTGAAACGAAGACCGTGATCGAGCTACGCGACATCGCGCGTGAGCTTGACCTGGCTGGATATACCGCCCTCAAGAAGCAACAACTGATCTTTCGCTTATTACAGGCCGAGACCGAGCGGCAGGGCAATCTCTTTAGCGCCGGCATCCTATATGTCACCGAGGAGGGCATTGGCTATCTGCGCCGCGATCCGGTGCATACCAGCTTTCGCGACGTCTACGTCTCGCCAACGCAGATCCGCCGCTTCGGGTTACGCACCGGCGATCTCGTCTCCGGTCAGGCGCGGCTGCCCAAGGGCGACGAGCGCTACTACGGGCTGCTGCGTGTCGAGGCCGTCAATGGGATGGACCCGGAACTGGCCAAGCGGCGTCCCAGCTTCGAGAACCTCACGCCGATCTTCCCAAACAAGCTACTCAACCTGGAGACCGATAGCGCCAACATTATCGGGCGGCTTGTGACGCTCATCGCTCCGGTTGGGCGAGGGCAGCGCGGCCTAATCGTGGCGCCGCCGAAGGCAGGCAAGACGCTCCTGCTCAAGAGTATCGCCAACTCGATCCTCGCCAACTATCGCGATGTCGAACTAATGATCGCGCTCATCGGCGAGCGGCCAGAAGAAGTGACCGACATGGAGCGTGGCGTTCCCGCCGAGGTCTATAGCTCGACCTTCGACGAGGAGCCGAGCGCGCATGCGCGCGTTGCCGAGATGGTGACCGAGCGCGGCAAGCGGCTGGTGGAATCTGGCAAGGATGTCGTCATCATGCTCGACAGCATCACGCGGCTGACGCGCGCCTATAACCTGGCGATCTCACCGAGTGGACGCACGCTTTCCGGCGGCCTCGATCCAGCGGCGATCAACCCGGCCAAGCGCTTCCTCGGCGCGGCGCGAAATGTCGAGGAGGGCGGCTCGCTGACGATCATCGCGACAGTGCTGGTAGACACCAATAGCCGCATGGACGACGTGATCTACGAGGAGTTCAAGGGCACCGGCAATATGGAGATCACGCTCGACCGCAAGCTGGCCGAGCGCCGCATCTTCCCCGCCATCGACATCACTCGTTCCGGCACACGCCGCGAGGAATTGCTGCTGGACGAGGATACGCTCCGCTCGGTGATCGTGATGCGGCGCATGTTCGCCGCGCTGGCGGATCAGCAGGGCATCGAGGCGATGCAGGCGCTGATCGAGCGGCTGGCCGAGACGCGCGACAACGAGGAGTTCCTTGCCAGCATCGCCAAGAGCATCCTCTAGCGCCAGCCGCTGTTGCGCATCACATCTGTTCCATCAGGCGCCAAGAACG
>DATAOM010000309.1:0-9864 GCA_036265775.1 Ktedonobacterales bacterium
ACCTTGCGCAGGTTGGCGTCGGTCAGCACGCTGGAGCCGTCGCTCGTCTGCGCCGTGATCAGGATGGGATAGTCGTTCACACCGGGGAACTGGGCGTCGAGGATATCGTAGCCCTGCCGCGCCTCGGACCCTTCAGGCAGCGAGCGCCCATATGGCGTGCCAGGATTGAGCGAGAAGATCGGCCAGCCCAGCGCCAGCAACAGCGCGCTCACCCCAAGCACGATCAGAACCGGGCGCTTCATCACGCCCAGCGCCAGCCCATGCCAGAAGCCGCGGTCGCCATCGTTCTGGGCATCGTTCGTGCGCATTGTGAAGCGCGCAAGCAACGGAATGCGGATCGCGTTGACACGTGGGCCGAGGATTGAGAGGATCGCAGGCAGCAGCGTCAGCGCCGCCAGCACCGCGACCGAAACGACGACCGCGCCGCCGACGCCCATCGAGGTCATGAACTGCAGGCCGATCAGCAGCAGCCCGATGAACCCGATGATAACGGTCAACCCGCTGAAGAGGATCGCCTCTCCCGCCGTCGCCACCGTCCAGGCGACCGCCTCGCGCACGGAGTCGCGCTGGCGCAGTTCGTCGCGGAAACGCCGCACCATAAAGAGGCTGTAGTCAATCGAGATGCCCAACCCGATGATCGATGCGACGCTGAGCACAAACACGCTCGTCGTCTGATGCAGCGCAATCCCATAGATGATCGCCAGCGCGATCGGAACCGCGACCAGCGCCAGCAGCAGCGGCGTGGCGGCGGCCACCAGCGTGCCAAAGACGATCACTAGCACGACAAGCGCGATGGGCAACGCCTTCTCTTCCGCGCCGCGCGTCTCACTATCGGTGATCTCGGTGAACTCGCGGTAGATCGCCGGGCCACCGGTCACCCAGACGTGCGCCGGTCCAGCGTTATCCCCTTCGGGCAGGAGCGTCTTGAGGTCGGCGATGCGCGGCTCAACGTCGCCGGCGCTTTGGTCGAAATTGATCGTGACGTAGGTCGTTTTACCGTCGTTCCCCACGCCCGCCTGTTCGACGCTGGTGACGTGCCCGAAGCCCTGCGCGCGGTCCATGAAGCCGCTGACTTCGCTCTGGTAGGCCGGATTGCTCACCGGCGTATCCGCCGACTGGAAGACAACCAGCACCGAGGACTGTGGCAGGTTGAACTTTTGCTGGATCAGGTTCCCCACCGCGACCGACTCGCTCTGGTTGAGGTTGTAGCCGCCGCCGGTCAGCACGGAAGTGAGCTGCGCGGCAAAGGGAACGCTGGCGGCAAGCGCGATGACCCAGATCGCCAGGATGAACCAGCGCAGTTTGTGGACGAGCCGTCCGTAGGCCAGGCCGAAACGATAGACGCCATGCGCCTTGATGGCGTCGTCGTGCGCCACCGGGACCGCGCCGCTGCTGGAGGAATCAGTCGCCTCCGGGCGCTCCTTGAGTTGCATCAATCTCTCCTTCGCCGCGCCCGGAAAGCCTCTCCGGCGGCGTCATATCTTGCGTCACATACGAGGGGTGAAGCGCCAGCGCGCTGTAGCGTCAAAGCGCATCTGCTGTTGAGGTAAGCGTCTCTCTGACTTGCGCACGGAATAGCGTCTATCCCGGTCGCGCGCCGAGGGAAATTATAGGAGCGGAGTCGCGGCGCGCGCACCGTTTCCTGCTAACAGCTTACTGTAGAGGTACGTGCGGGGCGCCTTATCTGTTTGAGGGATGGCATGGCGCGAGATGTTTCAGTTGTGTATGCCATTGGAGCCACACCATCACGAAGGCTTTGGCTTGCTCTGTGGCTGGCGCGCTAGGACGCGGTAGAGCCAGACGGCGGCAACCCCGCCGAGAATGGGTCCCAGCGCGTAGGCGACAAGGTAGTCCAGCCAGTTGACGTTCCCGCCAAAGAGCGTGGCGTAGATGAGATCCGGTCCGAACGCGCGCGCTGGATTCATCCCCGCGCCGGTGATCGGCTCGAAGAGCGCGACGCTTGTGGCGAGCGCCATGCCAATCGCCAGCGGCGCCCAGCCACTCGGCGCGCGGGGATCCTCGGCGGTGGCGCTGATGACCAGCAACAAGAGAAAGGTCGCCGTTGCCTCCACCGCCGTCGCCTGCCAGAGCGGCACTCCTGGCGCGGGGCTGAGTGCGCCAACGCGCCCGATGGTTCCGGCGCTCCTGCCCAGCAGCGCGACGATTAGCAGCGCCGCGAGAATCGCGCCAGCAAATTGCGCTCCTAGATAGGGCAGAACTTCGGCTAACTTCAGGCGGCGGCAACTGGCGAGCGCGAGTGTCACGGCGGGATTGAGCAGCGCGCCCGAGACCCTGCCCACGACCAGGATGATGGCGAAGAGTGAGAGGCCCTGCGCGAGCGCGATGAAGAGGATACCCGACGTTGTCTTCGGCTGGCCTAACGCGGCCTGTACGACGCGGCTGGATGCGGCGATCCCGGCGTGGAAGAGCACGAGCAGCGTCGCGCCAAGGAACTCGCCCGCCAGTCGTTGCGCCTGCGTGACCGTATGGTCGGGCTGCGTGGGCTGCTCATTTCTTTTGGAGGTCTCGTCCTGTGAAGACTTCGAGGCGTCCTTGTCCGATGGCATACCATCCCTCCCGACAATCTCGCCGCACGCAGACGTAGCCCAGGCTAGCGGATTGAGGGCACGAGTCATCTTACCCCACGCCGCGCCATTGAAGAAAGGACGATCAGCGCGGTCACGTTCCTCCTAGATCGTTGGTCACATTGGCGGCCATTTCAGGAGGCGGGTGCTATACTTTGAGAAGTGGAGGAGATTGGGAGAGCGGAGGAAGTGGCGACGCCCGGCGGCATGATGGTGAGGCGTGCCGCGTGTGGGCGCACAGGGGAGGCGCATGATGACTGACCTCGTTGTGTTCTCTGGCCGCGCGCACCCGCAACTGACGCAGGACATTTGTCGGCATCTGCGGCTCCCGGCCGGCCAGGCGCAGGTCTATGAGTTCTCTAACGAGAACATCTTCGTCAAGATCGAGCAGAACGTACGTGGCAAGGATGTCTTTGTCGTTCAGTCGTTCAGTTCTCCCGTCAGCACCTCCATCATCGAGCTCCTCATCATGATTGACGCCTTCAAGCGCGCCTCGGCCAGGCGTATCACCGCCGTCATTCCCTATTACGCCTACGGCCGCACCGACAAGAAAGACCAGCCGCGCGTGCCGATCACGGCGCGTCTACTGGCGGATTGCATCACGGCTGCGGGCGCGAGTCGCGTCCTGACGATGGATCTGCATGCTGGGCAGATTCAGGGCTTCTTCAATATCCCGGTGGACGAGTTGACGGCCGAGACTATCCTCGCGCGCTACATCTTCGCCAAGGAGCTGGACGATTTCACCGTCGTCGCCACCGACACCGGCTTCGCCAAGAAGGCGCGCAACTTTGCCGAGCGGCTCAACGCGCCGCTGGCCATCGTCGAGAAGCGCCGCGTGGACAACCACGGCAAGACCGAGACTCTCGGTCTGATCGGCAGCGTCGCTGGACGCCACGCCATCATCGTGGACGACGAGATCGACACTGCGGGCACGATGATTCAGGCGGCGAACCTGGTCAAGCAGCAGGGCGCGCGCGATGTCTACGCCTGCGCCGTGCATGGCGTCCTCTCGGACGACGCCATCAACCGCATCGCCAACTCAATCTTGAAAGAGTTGGTCATCACCGACACCATACCGCTGCCGCCGGAGAAGCAGTTGCCCGTCATCACGGTCCTCTCGGTCGCCGAACTCTTCGCCGGGGCCATCGAGCGCATCCACGAGGGCCGTTCCGTCGCGGAGTTGTTTCGCTGACTTCTGCTACCTGAGGCCAAACCATACCCTCAACACGAACGGGCGTGCGGCGTCGGAGCATGCTCTGCCGGGGCAGATTGACTTCGGCGACGACGAGTCAGACCAAATTGAGACAGGCCACATGGGCTACTTCGACGCGGACGATCTGCGCCCATGAGCGCAGAATAAGCGCATGAGCAGCGAATCTGGCCAACCAGGCGAGTCAGGCGCACAGACGGAAGTAGACGCTGTCCTGCGCGCGCTGCGCCTGCTGGAACGGACCTGCGAGCCACCCGTCGGCGTCGGCGCGTTCGACGTGCTCTACGCCAGCGCGGTTGAGGTCGTCGTCTGGTACTCGCCCGCGCGGCCTGAGCATCGCCCCGGCGAGGTGGCGATTCCGACAGCGTGGCTCGCCGCTGCGTGGACCGCACTCATTGGCGGCGCGCGGCTGGAAGAAGCGTCGCTGGAAGAATTCGGCCAGGGCGTCGCCGGTGGACGCTGGCTGCTGGCGGTGCTCGCGCAAATCCCTGGCGTCGTCACGCGGATAGAGCCGCTCGCGCTGGAGTGGTCTGCGCCGCCTGGAAAAACTAGAGAAAGACGCCCGCGTTCGAGAAGAACCACAGCGAAGACGTCACCCAGAGGCCGAGCAAGATCGTGAAGAGCAGCGAGCCAAGGATCGGCAGCACCCACCCGCCGAAGCGACTGGGGAAAACGACGACGAAAACCTTGGCGACGAAGACGCCGTAGACGAACGTGCCCAGGATGGCATGGATGAGCGTGCGCGTGTCGCTGATGCTGGCGTAGCCGAGCAGGAAGATGCAGTGATACGCGACCGGCAGCGAGAGGCCGATGGCCAGGAAGCCCGTCGTACGGTGCATGAAGTTGTAGAAGCGTCCCTCAGGCGGCAAGCGTAGCAGGCCATAGATGCGTGTCGCGGTGATGACTTGCAAGACGGCGAGGATGACGGCGGCGGTGGTCAGCCAGACCTTCATGGCGATGACGCTGGAGAAGAAGAGCTGGAAGTAGGCTGGCTTCTCGATGGGCTTGATCGTCTGGCTGGCGAAGGCGCCAAGCGCGCCAGCGACGAGCGCCAGCAGGATCAGCGGGATGAGCAGCCAGAACGCGCTGGGGCTGCGTTGTGGGGTAGAGCCACTGGGCATAGATACGGCCATCGGAACCCTCCCTTGGGGGCAGATCTCCCCCACCGTTGACGCCATCATACAGAGATTGCGCGCAAGTATACAAGCGATGACATTGCGAGTCAATGCCCACTGCCCTGCGGAGGCGTCACGCAATATACTGCCGCGTAGTTCGCCGTCAGGTTACAGAAGGTCCGAGATCTCGCCTCCGCAGATCATCGTCACCCGGCAGGCTCGTGGTATAGTGCGCGTGCGACTGGCGGATGGCCGCTTTTCTTCTGAGAACGCCTGATCAAACGCAGAACAGCGCCTGTCGTAATGAGGGAGGGAATACATGAGCGCTCCTGATCCCGCCAATACCGATACCTATGCTTTGGGCCGTTCCGGCGCCGAGACGCAGCGTCTGATCCGGCAGGGACAGATCTATAACCCGTTCACGCGGCGCTTCCTGGTGGAGGCGGGCATTACCGCCGGCATGAAGGTTCTGGATATCGGCAGTGGCGCGGGCGATGTCGCGCTCATCGTCGCAGACCTGGTTGGTCCGCGTGGGACGGTCGTCGGCGTTGATGAGAACGCGGCGATCCTAGATGTAGCGCGCGCCCGCGTTCAAGCTGCTGGCTGGACGAACGTCACCTTCCTTGCGGGAAAGGTGTCTGAACTTTCTTTAGCGACGGACTTCGACGCGGTGATAGGGCGCTGGGTTTTGATGTACATAGCCGAGCCAGCCAGCGTTCTACGTAGCCTCCTCGACTACCTTCGTCCCGGCGGCATCGTGGCCTTCCAGGAGATGGACGCTGTTCACTCCCTCTTGTCGCTGCCCTTATCGCCACTTATAGACAAAGTCCGACAGTGGAGTGTGCCAGATCCTGAACACCTCCCGCCTGGCGCGCCGAACCCGCAAATGGGGCTGGTCTTGTATCGCACGTTTCTTGACGCCGGTCTCCTCACCCCACAGGTGCGCCTCGATGCGCCAATCGGAGGCGGAGCAAATTGGCCGGGCTACGAGTATCTCGCCGATACGATGCGCAGTCTGCTGCCCTTCCTGGAGCGCATGGGCGTAGCGCCAGCGGCGGATTCCGGGAATGGCTGGGGAGACATCAATACGCTCGCCGAGCGGCTGCGGGACGAGGCGGTCGGGCAGCAGGGAGTGCAGATTTTGCCGTTCCTGATCGGAGCATGGGCGCGCAAGCCAGCATAGGAAACGAGCGAAGACGCCGTTCTGCGCTTCTGCATCGCGCTTCTGAGCGCCGTATCCATTGCCGAGATATCGACGCGCCTCTCCAGGGGCGCTCACAACGCCGGTATGAGATCATGATTACCGATATCGAGATCAGGGACGCTAGAGCAAAAGGCAAGGGTGTCTTCGCGCTGCGCCATTTCGACGCTGGCGAGTTCATCTTTCGCCGGCGGCGTGGAAGGATCATCGCCAACAGCGAGATCGTCACACTCTCGGCGGAAGATCAGCGGCATCTCGACGAAATCGATGAAAACACGAGCGAGATTCTGACCTCTCCCGGCTGCTACTTCAACCACGCCTGCGCGCCAAATGCGATGCCGCATGGCATGGATCTGTACGCCTGGAAGGACATCGAGGCAGGCGAGGAGATCACGGTAGATTACCGCCTCAGCGCCATCAGCGACAATCGCTGGGATTGCGCGTGCGGCGGCGCCAACTGCCCAGGCTACTTCGACCACAGTTTCTTTGCCTTGAGCGAGGAGACGCAACGCCAATATCTCCCCTACGCCCCCGCGTACGTACGCGCCGAATATCGGGCGAGACGGCGAACAGTATCAGTGCAAAGGCCAGGACATGACTCAGTTAGATGATATTGCTCCTGCTCTCCTGGAGCGGCTGCGCTGCGCGCGGCGCGTGATGGCGCTGACCGGCGCGGGCGTCTCCGCCGAGAGCGGCATTCCAACCTTTCGCGGCGCGGATGGCGCAGGCTTCTGGGGGCGCTATGATCCACACGACCTTGCCTCGCGCGCGGGCTACGAACGCAATCCCCAACGCGGCTGGGCCTGGTACGCGATGCGTCGCGCGCAGTTGCACAGCGTCGAGCCGAATCCCGCCCACTATGCGCTGGCGCGCCTGGGAGACTATTATCCCGGCTTCACGCTGGTCACGCAAAACGTAGACGGCCTGCATGAGCGCGCGGGTAGCCGCGATGTGATCGAGTTGCACGGCAATCTGGCCCACGTCAAATGCCTCGTGGAAGACACGCCTGTTGCCTGGAACGAGCCGCCGGACGCGCCGGTCGTGACCGAGGAGATGATGGAGCGCGGTGAGTGGCCGGAGGTTCCGCGCTGCCCGCAGTGCGGTGGGTTGCTGCGACCAGATGTCGTCTGGTTCGGCGAGATGCTGCCGGCCATCGCGTTCGCCCGCGCCGAGATCGCCGCGCAGGACTGCCAGATCTGCTTCGTGGTCGGAACCTCGGCGGAGGTCTATCCGGCGGCGAGCCTACCCGAGACGGCGCGACGGTGGGGCGCGTTGATCGTAGAGATCAATCCTGAGGCGACCAGCCTCAGCCGCTGGGCCGATCTCTCACTGCGTGGCCCCGCAGGCGTCCTCCTGCCAGCGCTGGCGGAGATGATTACACAGAAGATATGAGGATGTACGATTGAATGAGATGCTGAGCAGGCGTTAAAATCGGTGAGAGCATGGCAGGCGCAGCGTCGTATGGGAGCAGGACGATGAGAATCTTCCGCTGGCTTGTCGTCGTAACCGTCGTTATGGGGGCCATCATCGGCAGCGCTGTGCCGTACTTCGTATTCTTCGCGCCAGCCTACAGCGTCGCCTCCAGTCAACTTACCGGGCATTCCGTTTCTGCATTCGTTTCTCCACTGGCGTTTCTTGCGCTGGAGATCGCCGCCCTGATGGTCGCCTTATTGAGCGGCGTTATGTATAGCGTCTCCACGCGTCGCGGGTGGCAAATCGCGCTCTGGGGAGCGGCTATTGTCTTACTGCTCCAGTTCGCTCTCGCAGTCTCCTCGTTCTTCTTCATCCCCCTCCCTGGATTGCCTCCAGCTGCAGCCCTGATATTCCTCGCTGCCATGTTTTCACTCGGCGTTCGCGAAACCACGCGCGACGCCGATGTGGAGCGCCAGCCGCTCAGCCAGCCATCATCCACGCTGGCGCCTCGATCCATACAACGTCTCATCCTTGGCGCGCTCGTGGCGCTTCTCGGCGGAGCCGCCTATATCTTCCTCCTGCCGGTCTCCTGGGTCGCTTTCCTGGGCGCGCTCGCCGCCAGCAGCATTGGCGCGACGTTGCTTATACGCTCGCCGGTCTCCGCGCTCGTCGTTCCCGTCGGCGCCTGGCTCGGCGCCGTAACGGCCAACATCATCTATGGGGCCGTCAATGCGCGGCTCGCCGACCCCATTTTTTGGGGAGGGATGCTGGAGTTTGCGGGCATTCTCATCGTCATCGCCGTCATTCCAGCCCTCATCGGCGTGGCGATTGGAGCGCTACTTACCCGCTGGCTCCCTGCCACGAGCGCATAGATAGCGCCATCGTCGGGTTTTCGCCCGCGATAGGATACCGGCACAGAGCGCTCACCGTGCGACGCCCAGCAGGCGGTCCACCAGCGCGACATCTACTTCGGTGAGCGCATCTACGACATACTCGGCGGCGTCCAACCCCGGCGCGTCTGGCTGGCCCGCGCGGCGCACCGCCAGACAGCGCATCCCGCCCGCATGCGCCGCCTGCACCCCTGCCACCGCATCCTCGATCACCAGGCAGCGCTGCGGCGCGACGCCCAGCCGTTCCGCCCCTGCCAGGAAGATATCTGGCGCGGGCTTGCCATGCGCCACACTCTCGCCAGATATTGTCGCCTCCAGCCACTGTCCCAGCCCCAGCAGTTCGACGATCAGCGCGATATTGCGCTCTGGCGCCGAGGAGCCGACCGCCTGCCGGTAGCCCGCCGCATGCAGCGCCGCCATCAGCTCCTTCGCTCCAGGCAACGCCCGCGCCTCTTGCGCCAGCAGGTCGCGGTAGATCGCTTCTTTCCGCTCACCCAATGCCGCCACACGCTCCGGCGGCTCCTCCACCTGGTAGAGTCGGGGAACCACGTCGGCGTTGCGCATGCCGAAGGTCGGCCAGAACGCCTCGTCCGAGTAGGGCAATCCCTCCAGACGGGCAAGTTCCTCCCAGGCGGCGCGATGCTGCTCCGCGCTGTCGATGATGACCCCATCCACATCCCACAGCACGGCATACTGCGCGCGCGATACATCGGCGCTGGACATGCGCTACTCCTGATTATGACAAAACGACGGCGACCACCGACGAGGCGTCGCGCCGCAAAACAAACGGGAAAATGCGGTGTGCGCTGACACACAGGAACCTTGTCTTCGCGCCAGAGGTTAGCATAATATCATGCCTTTTGGGTAGTCCCATCCACGATCTCTCCTGTGACTCCCCCCGATAAGACCCCGTTTTCACTGGCGACCCGACCTGACAGGCAGGGCGTCCAGAGTGGACGGCGCAGACCCCGGCGCGAATCAGCGCCGGAGCAGCGCGCGAATCGAGCGGACATGATATGAGGAGCCGCCGAACCCCTGACACTGGTCTGGCGAAGACCTCCGACGGCGTGACTTCAGGCGCATCGGAGGGCGGGCCGGAGGGACTCCGGCGCGAGGACAGTCCCGGCGAGACACAGCGCACACGGTCACGATCCGACACGATCCGACCAGAGGAGGCGACTGCGCCGGCAGCGGAGGTGAGTGGCAGGAGGCCACATGCGCCCGCCTGGGAGGGTACCTGTTTGATAGCGACATCTGCCCCATGGAAGTCTGGCGCGCGCTGGTTGTCGGTCGCATTGCTCGGAGGCGTCGCGCTAGGGTACGCCGGCGCCGCAACGCCGAAGAACACGAACGCCGCGAGCGCCTCGACAAAGACGTACAGCGCTCCCGCCAACGCGCTGGATTCCGAAATGCGTCTGAGCGCGCCACACAAGCTCCCGGCGCCACCTAA
>DATAOM010000310.1:0-2524 GCA_036265775.1 Ktedonobacterales bacterium
GGCGCGTCACCCTCATAACCATCCTCATCCGACTGGTGGGCGTACACCG
Source organism: Ktedonobacterales bacterium (assembly GCA_036265775.1). Taxonomy (GTDB): domain Bacteria; phylum Chloroflexota; class Ktedonobacteria; order Ktedonobacterales; family JADMIN01; genus DASWAC01. The sequence continues at coordinate 50 of DATAOM010000310.1, forward strand.
CTCATCTTCCCGTTTGTTCAGCCTGTCCCCATCTCCCCATGGTTTTCCACATCGGGTCTGCCTACGCCGCCAACGCCGCTGATTGGCCGCGAATATGAAATGGCTCGCGCAGGCGCCCTAATCGGTGAGGGAAAGGCGCGCCTGCTCACCCTGACCGGACCCGGCGGTGTTGGCAAGACACGCCTCGCGCTCGCCATAGCATCCACATGTCGCGAGTTGTTCACCGATGACGTTGTCTTCGTTCCTCTGGCCTCGCTCAGCCAGCCAGCGCTCCTCACCGCCACGCTCGCGCGCGCCGTTGGCGCCAGCTCAGAAAGTGGCGACCAGCCTGGGCAGGCGACCATTGCGTGTTTACGCGACAAGCATATGTTACTTTTTCTCGACAACTTCGAGCGCCTTCTCCCGGCTGCTCAGTTCATCGCCGACTTGCTGGCGTCCTGTCCTCATCTGGTCATCCTCGTGACCAGTCGCGCCATCTTGCAGATACAGGGAGAGCGCACGCTCCCAGTCGCTCCGCTTCTCCTGCCATCTACCTCAGCATTCCCTGCAAAAGCTGGCTGTCTAGTCACGCAAGCAGAACTGGAGGCGCTCGCCGCATCGCCAGCGATAGCGCTGTTCGCGCAGCGCGCTCAGGCGGTTCGCCCAGAGTTCACGCTGACCCGTGAGAATGTGGTCGACGTGGCCAGGATCTGCCAGCGACTGGATGGCTTACCACTGGCGCTGGAACTGGCGGCGGCACGCATCAGGCTGATGCCGCCACATGCCTTGCTCATCCGACTGCGGCATCGGCTTCCCATGCTGACAGGTGGCGCTCGCGACCTGCCTGAGCGGCATCAGACGTTGCGAGCCACGTTGACATGGAGCTATGATCTCCTCCCCACCGTTACCCAAGCGCTCTTCCGCCGGTTGAGTGTGTTCTCTGGTGGAGCGACGCTTGGGGCAATCGCGGCGCTGCAAGGAAGCAGTCCTGCCATGGATGAGTTAGACGCATTAAGCGCTCTGGTGGATCACAGCCTCGTGCGCTCCTGGGGTGAGGTCGATGGTGAGCCGCGCTTTCGCATGTTGCAAACGATCCGCGAGTACGCCGGCGATCTGCTGACGGCGAGTGGTGAGCGCGCCGCGTTGGAGCGCGCCCATGCGGTGTACTATCGCGCACTCGCTGAACACGCCGATACGAAACTGCGTGGGATGGAGCAGGAACGCTGGGTAGAGCGACTAGAGGCAGAGGTAGATAACCTGCGCGCGGCGTTGCGCTGGTCGCTGAACAACGCTGATTGGGACCTAGGGTTCCGCCTTGGAGGAGCGTTGTGGTATTTCTGGTTTCTCTCGAGACGCGTGAGTGAGGGACATAGCTGGCTGAACGCGCTCTTATCAAGTCTGGGGGCACTGCCTGCTCCGGCTGTGCGCGCGAAAGTGATGGTTGGAGCAAGCTGGCTCGCCTATTGCCAGGGCGCTTTCGATGAGGCGAGCGCCCTGGCGCAGGAAGGCCTCGCTCTCTATGATCGACTGGGAGATCCCAGTGGCCGCGCAGATGCGTTGACGACTCTCGCCTGCGTGGCGATCGATCAGGGCGATGGCGCGCGAGCGCGGCCATTCATCGAAGAGAGCCTGTCGCTGCGACGGGAGCAGGGCGATAGCTGGGCGATCGGCGTGTCGCTCAACAATCTGGGGTGCTTGGTCTCAGCGGAAGGTGACAAGCTAGAGGCGCGAGACTACTTTACGCAATACTTGGACCTGTCGCGCGCGCTAGGCGACACGCGCGGCGTCGCCCGAGCGCTGTATAACTTGGGCGAGGTCGTGTATGCGCTGGGCGACGTGGGAGAAGCCCACGCGCTCATGGCGGAGGCGCTGACCTTGCTCCAAAGCTTAGGGTCGAGAGATGGGGTCATTCTTGGTATTGAAGGGATTGCATATGCGGTGGCCGCCGAAGGGCGACCACGCCAGGCAGTTCGCTTGCGGGGCGCCGCCTCAGCGCTACGAGCCAGGCTGCATGACCCGATTCGGCCGAGTCAAAGGGCGGAATACGATCAGGCGCTTGCGACCCTGCGCGACGCTCTTGGCGCCGAGGCGTTCGATGCAGTATGGGCGGAAGGCGCCGCGCTCTCGTTTGACGAGGCGATCGCCGCGGCTCTCGCCCCCGCGTGAATCTTGCGTCATCGCGCCTCCAGTCATCCCACCCGCGAGCGTCAAGTTTGGCTATCACCGTTCAGCCGAACTTGCGCTTCAGGTGTTGCGCTCAATCTGAACACGTGGTCTGAGCGCTGGTAATTCAAAATGGTCCGCATCAGTCGAAGTACATGATGAGTTCGCAGTCGCCCTGCGAGCATTCCAGGCTCATGTGTGGGAACGCGCTGCGCACGAGGCGCAGGATGCGCCGGTTCTCCCAGAGCGCGTGGCCCGTGAAGACACCGATCGCGCGGCGGCGCGCCTCATCGGTCAGCCGGTTCAGCACGATACGACCGAGGCCGCGCGACT
>DATAOM010000311.1:0-9023 GCA_036265775.1 Ktedonobacterales bacterium
GGCGCCGGGCGAGGAGTTGAACATCGCGCGCGAAATGCAGGACCTGACGCTGCGCATTGTGGCGAAGGCGCTTTTCGACGTGGATCTCCATGCTGGTCATGAGGACCTCGGCCAGCAGTTCACCAACGTCATCGAGAATCCGGTGCAATTGCCCTTCTCATTGCGTGGCCTGCCCATCAATTTGCCCTTCACACCCTACGGCAAGAACATGGCTGGACGCGCCGCGCTTGATACCTATGTGTATAGCCTGATTGCCCAGCGCCGTGCCGATGGACAGGACCGTGGCGATGTCGTGTCGATGCTGCTCGCCGCGCAAGATACCGAGGGCGATGGCGCCGGGTTGACGGACCGGCAGGTGCGCGACCAGACGATGACGCTGCTGGCGGCTGGACATGAGACGACCTCCAACGCGCTCACCTGGACCATGTACCTGTTGAGCGAACACCCAGAGATCATGGAGCGGCTCCTGCGCGAGATAGATGAGGTCCTCGCCGGGCGCGCGCCGACGACCGCCGACATCCCGAAGCTGCGCTATCTCGATTGGGTTTTCAACGAGTCAATGCGCCTCTATCCACCTGCCTGGACGCAGGGTCGCCACGCCATTGCGCCGTTCGAGCGCGCAGGCTACACCTTCCCGGCTGGGACGATGGTGATGCTCAGCCAGTGGGTGCTGCACCGCTTGCCGGAGATCTGGGGTGACGCCGAGACGTTCCGCCCGGACCGCTGGGACCTCGCACGTGGCGAAACGGTTCCACAGGGAGCGTATTTTCCCTTCGGGAGTGGGCCGCGTATGTGCATCGGCATGCCATTCGCCCAACTCGAGATGCGCCTGCTGCTGGCGACGATCCTGCAACGCTACACGCCGAAGCTGATTCCTGGCTGGCCGGTCGTCCCGCGCCCACGGGTCACGCTTCGCCCGAAGTACGGCATGCGTATGACGCTGACGTCATCGCCACTGCTTGGCGCGCAAGCCTGACGCTATGAAAACTATGTCCACATCACATTTACTGCTGCGGTAGCCATGCCGAAGGCGATTGCGGATTTGAAGCGCGCTCCAGTTAATGTAATACGGGGCTTCAGACTTGCCGAGAGGACGAGCATGCCGGTACCAGGCATAAAGGCGCTTGTGTCTACACTCGCCTGTCGGGGGCTTGGCGTATTCATCCTCGCCGTAACTTTCGGCGGCTGCGAGCCTGGAGCCAGCGCGACGAGACCAACATCCGTGGCAGTGGCGGGATCGAAGGTATAGGTGACGCGTGTCTGGGCACTGCGTGGAGTCTGTGCATTTTGCTGCGGAGAGGTGATCGCGGGCGGCGAGGGAATCTGGAGCGCGATGCTGGCGACGATTCCACCAACGGCATAGTCGCAGCGAAGGACCGTTCCCACTACCTGCGACGTTGGCGCCCGCAACGCCTGGAACACAGCCGCCCGGTCTTTCAGCGGAAACTCGACCCCATTGCAGGAGACACGCTCGTCGCCGGCGAATGAGATATTCTGGCCGCCTAACATAAATCCCAGGCCGACTTCTGTCATCGACTCCGCGGCGCCCGATAGTTGATCGAAAGTCAACGATAAAGTAACGTCAAGCGTGGCCGATGACGGATTCAGCAGGGTCCGTGTCGGGCCGACGCGGTCCACGATAGATCCTGACCTGCTTGGGCTCGGCATAGGCGTAGGGCGCTCACTTTGAGCTAGATGCGTCGTAGCGCCGCAGCCGGCGAGCATCAGCGCAACAAGCAGGAAGCCGGGCAGTGCGCATGAGGTTACGAATTGGCGACGTTCTGATATGGTTCGCCACCACCGGAGTGTCATATTGCCCCTTCTCCGCAGTGAGGTGGACTTCTCGACCAAGTAGATGGCAGAGGCGCCCTGATGGTTCCACAAGCGATAAGCCAAGGACGCTTGTCCATATGCCTCAGTGGCTGTAGACGATTATGCCAGTTGTTGGCAAGAAAACGCCCCGTCGATATTCGACGGGGACGGTGGGCGTGCCCGAGAGGATTCGAACCTCCGGCCTTTGGCTCCGCAGGCCAACGCTCTATCCACTGAGCTACGGGCACAGATGTGAAATGGATGTGTGCAGGCGAGACGCCCGAACGCAGACGTATTCTAGCCCACGCCGCTTCGTATGTCAAGCGCGACGCGTACAAGCGGCCTACCAGGGATAGCGACTGATCGCCTGCCATTGCTCCTGTGTCGCCGTCTGCCACTCGAAGTACGAGACGCCGATGCAGCCGAAGTCCTTCGCCGCGTCCATATCCGCGATCATCTCATCCCACCCTGGCGCTGTGGCGCCGCCGGTAAAGTCGTCGGAAAACATGTTATAGGTCTGGCCAAGCTCCTCGATAGGCAACTGGTTCATCCCCATCGCGGCGCGAATCGTGATGATCGAGACGGCGACGAAGCGCGTCACATCTGCTCGGCCATAGAGCTTGCTGGCGCGGCTATGCCAGTAATCCATCGGCGCCAGCACGTTCCAGCTTGCGGCAATGGCGTCGTAGGGGTAGTCCGGCTCGGCGCGGGGATGAAAGACAGCGGCGACCATCAGCGTGTCGTCGCCCAACAGCGCACGGGTAAGCTGGCCATAGGAGTAGACGCTGGCGCGGTCGATGACCTCCTCGATGTCGGCGGCGACGCCATCGGCGCGCTCGCCGGTCGGCGTCACGTAGTCCGCCACGAGCTTGGTCAGGCGCACGTCGAGGCTGACGTCACGTAGGTACGGATAGACCCACGCGATGACCGTGATGCCTTGTTTGTGCGCGGCGGGAATCAGCCGGTTGAGTGTGTCGCGCGCATAGAAGCCGTATGGCGTGATCGCGACCTCGGCGTAGACATGGGTGATGCCCGCCAGCTTGGCCGCGCGCATCATCTGATCCACGTCCGAGTGGTGCGGCAGATAGTTAGTGAACCACATGCCCTTTCCCGCGATGGGCTGCCAGATTGGCTCACCGTTCACCTGGCGCTTTGCCGGATCGGCGATGCTCAGTTTGACTTTGGCGGACCAGATCCAGCCGCTCTTGCCATTCGCGGTGGCCTGGTACCACGGCTGTCCCCCTAGCCCCGCCGCCCACTGGCTGATAGCGATCGCCTGGCCCCGCGCGAGCGTCGCCACCTGCTGGCTGTTCGTGTCAGGCTGCGCGTAAAGCGGCGTGGCAACCACTGTCACACCCTTGGCGCTGAGTGACGTTGGACCTGTATCGGCTGGCGGATCTTCAGCCTCGGCGTCGGGCAGACCGGGATAATTGCAGACGCCCTCACGTGGATGCTCCGGTTGCTGTGCGCCGAGAAGCGAGGATGGAATGTAGCCGTCAATGCCGCTCCAGATGGTTACGTGCGTCCAGCCGCTGACATCGCCTTCGCCGGTCGCGGTCACGTCCGTCCCGCCGAGCAGTTGCGTAATGAGCGGCGACTGTTTTGATGGCTCAGTATAGACCGGCGCGCATGGGGGCTGGGTGTACACCAGAGATGAACCGGCGGCGTGGGCAACAGGAGCAAGAGAGAGTAACCCAGAAATCAGGGCAAGGCACGCGAGCGTGGCGCCGAGCATTGACCTCGCCATCGCGGGGATCGGCTGACCCATCATTTTCCGCACCTGCATGCCCTCACATCCGCTGACCTACCACTCCGCACAGCCTATCCTAGCGGATACTGGCGACCTCGGCCAGCTTCATCGAGAGGACTCGCGAGATGCTATCCCCCTGCATCGAGACGCCGTAGATCGTGTCGGCGTGGGTCATCGTCACGCGGTTGTGCGTGATGACGATGAACTGCGTCTGCTCCGAGAGCGCCTTGAGGATCTCGCAGAAGCGCACCACATTTGCCTCATCGAGCGCGGCGTCCACCTCATCCAACAGGCAGAAAGGCGGCGGGTTCGTCTCCAGCAGCGCGAAGAGCAGCGCCGCCGAGACAAGCGCACGCTCACCTCCAGAGAGCAACGTTAGATCCTGCACTTTCTTGCCTGGGATCTGCACGTAGACCTCGACGCCGCCGAAGCTGGCGCGCCGTGGCAGTCCGGTCTGCGGAGCGTCGCCTTCATCATCGTCAGAAGCCTCGCGGCGTGGCGCGGTCAACTCCAGGCGCGCAGAACCACCAGCGAAGAGAACCGTGAAGTGGCGCTGGAAGCGCTCGTTCACCACGCGGAAAGTCTCCTCGAACTGGCGGCGCATCGTCACATCCAGCTCGGCGATGATCGCGCGCAGGTTTGCCGCAGCCTCCTCCATGTCGGTCATCTGCGCCTTGAGGAAGTCGTGGCGCGTCTTCAACTCCTCGTAGGCGGCGGGCGCGTCGGGATCGTAGCCGCCGAGGTTCTTCAGGCGCGCGCGAAGCTGGTCGATCTGCCGCCTGATGCGCGCCGCGTCGTCGGGAGTGAGAGCCTGGATGTCCTCATTCTCCGGCTTGTCGCTGATGAGAGAGTTGGCAAGCGCCTCACCCTCCTCACCTTCGAACTCCTCGCGTATCTGCGCGAGCAAAGTATCCAGCGCGTCCGAGGCGCGCTGCATCTCGACCAGCCGGCCACGATACTCCGCCTCCAGCCGCGCAAGGTCCTGGCGCTGCGCGTTCGTGCGCTTCTCAATCTCGCCGATGCGCCGCTCCTGGGCGAGTTGCTGCGTCTCCAATTCACGCAAACGGTCGCCTAGTTCCCGCATACGGGCGCGCATCTCGCCAAGCGCTGTGTCGTGCCCAGCGATCTGCGAACCGAGTTCCTCGCGCTGCGCAGTAATCGCTGCCAGTCGCTCGCCGCGTCGTGCAAGTTGCGCTTCGAGTTCCGCCGCCTGCGCGGTCGCCTGGTCGGCCCGCTGCTCCAGCGCCTTGCACTCCTGCCGCTGCACAGCGAGCGCCGTGCGGCTGCGCGCCACCTCTTCCTGCTGCGCTCGTCCCTGCGCCAGGAGGTCATCGGTCTCGACCTGAATCTCCTCGACCCGCTCGGTCGCCTCACGCTGCGCCTGCTCAAGCTCCGCGACACGCGCCTCCGCCGCCTGAACTTCCTGCTCGACGCCCTCGATCTCGGCGGCAAGTTGATCGGCCAAAGCGGCGTTGGTCTGCGCCTCGCTCGCCGCGCGCTCATAGTCGCGTTGCAGCGCCGTGACGCCTCGCGCCGCCTCTTGCGCCGTCGCTTCTAGCTTCTGGAGTTGTCCACGCGCCTGCTCGTCCTGCCGCTTCAGCTCAGCCAGCGTCCCCTGTGCGCGCTCGCGTTGCGCGGCAAGCTCCTGCGCTTGCGCGGTGATAGCATCAATCTGCGCGGGCAACTGACGCAAAGCGCGCTCTTTCGCCAGCACGCCCGCATCGTGGTCGGCGCCCTCCGTCGAGCGCACCGCCCCACCACCGCGCAGCCAGCCAGCCGGATGCAGCGCCTCTCCACCAAGCGTCACGACAGGAACAGGAACGTCCGCGCCCCAGCGTTTCTCGGCTACTGCGAGGTCGCGCACGATATAGGCGTCGCCCAGGCAGGCGTCCAGCACAGGCCGCAACTCCTGGCGGCAAGTCACAGCGTCGCGCGCGTAGCCAAAGAAATCAGCGCCGTCCGGGTCTGGCAGGCTCGCACGCGTTTCTCGCGTGATCTGTGGCGCGCTCTCCAGCCAGAGCAGCAGCGCCCGCTCTGCGCCACGCTCACGCAGCCAGTCCGCCGCTCCAAGCGCCTCCTCGCGTGATGCCACGACAACCGCCCGCAGGAAGACACCGAGCGCCGCCTCGACCGCCGTCTCCATCCCCGGCGTAACCGAGATCAACTGGCCGAGAACGCCGATGACTGGCGGACGCGCATCATCAGAATCCTCAAGCAGCGCGCGCGCGCCACCGTCGAAGCCTTCGAGGCTGCGTCGCCACTCCTCCAGCAGCGCCATTCGCTCCGTGAGAGCGCGCCGCTCACGTTCGGCGTCGGCGATCTCGACACGCAGCCGCTCGACCTCTGCCGTGGCGCTGGTTAGGTCGGCGCCGATGCGCTCACGCTCGGCGGTGATCGCCTCCAGCGCGCCGCGAGCCTCTTCGTAGGCGCTCCGCCTTTCGCCAACCTGAGCCTCGATCTGCTCGAATCGACGCTGCGCCTGCGCAGCGGTCTCGCGTCTGGCAGCGAGGGCGCGATTGCGGTCGCCGAGTTGTCGCTGCAGCCGCCCCAACTCGGTCTGGGAGGCGCCCAGTCGCGCCTGCGCCTGGATGACGTCGCGCTGCGCTCCGCGCAGTCGCGCCTCCTCGCGTTCCTGTTCCTGCCGCGCAGCGTGTTGCGTGCGTTCCAGTTCGTCGAGCGCAGCCTCCATCTGGCTGGCCTGCTCTTCGGCGCGCGCAAGCTCGTCTTCGAGCGCGGCGACACGCTCCTGAGCCGCGCTAATCGCCGTCTCCTGCTGCTCCTGCTCCGCCTCGATCTCCGTCTGCTGACGGTCCAGGCTCGCCAATCGCTCGCGCGTTACCGCCAGATCGCGCTCGCTGGCCTGCAAGCGCCCGCCGACCTCGCCACGCTCCCGCCGCAGCACGTTCGTCTCGGTCAGCGTCTCCTCACGTTCGCGCTGGAGGGCCGCAAGCGCTTCCTCTTGCTCAGCCAGACTCGCTTCCAGCGCCTCGATCTGCGCCTGCGTCTGCCGCTCCTGCTCTTGTGCGCGCTGATGACCCTCCTGCAGCACGCTCCACTGGTGGCGATACCACTGGCGCAGCAGCCGCGTCAGTTCCTCCTGCGCGCCGACGAAATCGCGCGCGCGACGCGCCTGCTCGGCGAGCGGTCCCAAACGTGGCTCGATCTCGCCAAGGATGTCTTGCAGTCGCGCGAGGTTCGACTGTGTCAGCGCGAGCTTCTGCTCGGCGTCGGCGCGTTGCGACTGGAACTGGCGGATGCCCGCCGCATCCTCGAAAAGCGCCCGCCGCTCCTCCGCCCGTGCGCTGAGCGCCTGATCGACGAGCCCCTGCCCGATGACGGTGTACGAGTCGTGGCCGATGCGCGCCTGCGCCAGCAGCAGCAGCACGTCCTTCAACCTGCCGCGCTGGCCGTTCATCAGGTATTCGGTCTCACCGGAGCGGAAGCTGCGCCGTGAGACGGTCACCTCGCTGTACTCGGAGGGGAGCCATCCCGCGCTGTTATCCAGCACGAGGCCGACCTCAGCCATCTGCATCTCATTGCGCCCCGCGCCGCCTGCGAAGATCACGTCGTCGCTGCGCTTGCCACGCAACTGGCGCATGCTCTGCTCACCAAGCACCCAACGAATTGAATCTGCCACGTTCGACTTGCCGGAACCGTTTGGACCCACGATGGCGGTGATGCCGGTGCTGAACTCCAGCGTCGTGCGATTGGCGAAGCTCTTGAAGCCGTGGAGCGCGAGACGTTTCAAGTACACGCGATCGTGTCTCCCTGGATGGCTGGATGGCTGGATGGCTGGATGGCTTGTGGGCGGCGTCTGTGCGGTGTGACGCGCTGCCCGCTTCCCGCCAGCATACCATTCAGCGACGCTGGGTCGGAGAGAAACAGGGCGGATATGACCCGGCTGGGCTATGCCTGCTTCTGCCAGGAGTTCACGCGCGCAGGTGTGCGGCATGGGCGCGGTCGTAGGCGGCGAGCTTGCGCTCTCCCAACCGCTCGTAGACCTCGGCGCGCTTGGCGAAGACCTCGGGGGACTCTGGCTCACGCTTGATCGCGGTATTGAGCGCATTCAGCGCCTCACGCTGGCGTCCGAGCGCGGAGAGCGCGAAGCCGACCATGAGGTAGCCGCGAAAATCCGATGGGACGCGCAGGCACAAAATTTCGCCCAACTCCAGCGCGTCGAGCGGACGCCCCTCGCGCAAATTGATCTGCGCCTTGAGCAGCAGCGCAGCGCTGTCGTCAGGATTCGCCCCCAGGACGCGGTCAATCGTCGCGTAGGATTTGGCCGTGTCGCCCGCACGCGCGTAACGCGCAGCCTCGCCCAGCGCCATGCGCGTCAAAAATTGCCGCGCGCTCGCCGACTCCCGCTCACCAGGCGCGGGCAAATCAATGAGCCGCAGGCGCCCTGCGGGCGCCTGGTGATCCGTATCCTGGTTTGTGCCGACGGCAAGCAGCGCTCCAGCCTCGTCGTCATGTATCTCCTGACCCGAAACGAGCGTCACGCCGCGCGCGAAAATCGCTGCCATCTCGCGCAAGAAGGCCAGCGCCTCGCCCTCCAACGCCTGGGGAACGGCACTGAACTCAAGCTCTGGCCGGCCAAACTTCTGCAGCCCATGCGTATGAATCCAGCGATCCTCGCCGCCTTGAAACTCGTTGTGGATGACGACATGCGCCGCTGCGTCCGCGCCCTGAAACTGCGTGAGCCCCACGCGGCCAAGGCAGCGCTGGCAGGCAGGATCGACGGCCACGCCGTCGGTCGTCTCGACGAAGAAGCGCAGAGTCCGCATCATCCAGTCCAGCGCAGGGATAATCGCCCTGGCGTCTGCTGAGAGACGCGCATCGAACGCGAGCGGACCATCGCGCATGGTGGCGACATCGGCGACACTCAGGTCGCGCGTCAGCCGGGCAAATGCCGCCTCACTCATGCCCTCGGTGACAGGATCATCAGAACGGTAGACGGTATAGCGCGCCTGCGCAGCCAGGCCCTGGGGAGTCAATGTGTACATGCCCAGACGGTGGCGGCCCATCGCCTCCAGGGGAGAGCGTGCGCCAGCAGGCGCATAGTCGGCTGAGCCTAACCCGGTGGAGGTGAAGGCGCGTCTCACGGCTTCAGGTGTGGGCGGGTCCATCCTGGCGCAGACGACCAGGAACGAGACAATGAGTTCCTCCGCCATAGCCATCCCGCCCTTATCGCCAGCCTGATACCTCGCCATGTACCCGACAGGACGGCATTGTAGCACGCCGCAGGGGCCGGTTCTAGCTTCTGGGCCAAGGACTCCATAGTTCCCGAATGGCAATTACGGATAACTTGCGTAGCTATGCCCATGCGTGACCCGTCCAGAAGATATTACAAGACGCCAGCATGGTCATTCATGGTCATTCATGGTCATTCATGGTCATTCATGGTCATTCATGGTCATTCATGGTCATTCATGGTCATTCATGGTCATTCATGGTCATTCAT
>DATAOM010000312.1:0-6297 GCA_036265775.1 Ktedonobacterales bacterium
CTCTGTCCGGTGTCGAGGTAGGTCATCTTCACCTGGTCACCTGGCTGGACGAGTGGCAGCTTCGCGCTCAGGTTGAGACTGGCCAGGAAGATGCGCTGCTGACCTTCGAGCAAAATGTAGTAGACGGTCGCGCCATCCTGCGTCGCCGACGAGATGCGCTCCACCTTGCCCTCGACATCCACCTTCTTCGCTGTCGCGGTCGGCCCTTGCCCTTGCGTGTTGTTCCCTGCGAGCCACTGCGCGTACTGCGAGAGCGCCGCAGATTTGGTCGGAGCCATGATGACGTTGTTGCCGGTGAGATGTCTGGCGTCGACGATGCCGACTCCCTGAAAGATCTGGCCGATGTCGGAGTCGCGTACGAAAGTGGCGACCCAGGTCGGCTCGCCGTAGATCTGATAGAGTTGCAGGCTGCCCACGCCATAGTTGCGGATATTCGAGGGGTTCGAGGTGATTGTCTTTACAACATCGTCGGAGACGCCGATGCCGGTGAGTGGGTAGAGCGTGCCGGCGTTCTCGCGCGTGTTGAAGAGGACGACGCCGGTGCTGGACCTGTCGGTCAGCGTGTTGGAACTCATCATGACCAGCCAGACTGGCTGCTCGGCGATGTTGTAGAGCAATTCAATCCCGCCGACGGGCTTCTGCTGCCTCGCGCCAGAGGGGTTGAACCAGGGCGCGTCGTGATAGAGGCCCCACCAGGCAAGATAGTTCTCGACGGTGGAACTCGGCATGATGCGGTCTACCCACGCCGGCACATCCTTCACGGCGTACTCTTTGATCGCGCCGGATTGCGGGTCTACCAGCAGAACCTTATCCACGACCGGGCCGGTGAAGCCGCGTGTCGGCGTTATCAGCGAGATAGTGAAGTACGGCGCGCCGGAGTCGTCCACCTCAAGCGTCGGGTCGGCGAGGTTCGCGCCGGTATAGCCGCTGAGATAGACATGGCGCAGCAGGTCCTGGTTGAGGATGGCGTCGGGCAGGTAGCGCATGTGGAAGCCGGTATGCAGCGTCGCCTGCGCGTTCGGGTCCTCCGCGTCCACCTGCACGTAGCCGGGACTCTCCCAGTTTCCGACGTTCGCCCAGACGTTGTTGTAGACCAGCGGCGCGATCCAGTAGAGATGCCCCTGGACCGACTGGAGCGTGTACGATGCTTCATCGGTATGATATTGCGAGCCGAGGTTCTGTCCGGTGGAGGCGAGTGAACGCTGCCCCAGGTTCGCCGCGACGCCCTGGCTCACCAGCACGATGTGGTTGACGTCGGTCGGCGGGAGTTGGGCTCCGGCGGGAGCCGTCTTGATGGCTGGAATGCTGGCGAGCGCCTTGGCGTTGCCGTCGAACCACGTCGTGCCGATGGCGATCAGCCCGTTGACGACGGTGGCGAAAAGGAGTCCGATGACGATAGCGGTGACGCCGACCTGCGCGCCGACTTGTATGCGCTGCGTCTGGCCGGACTTCGGCGGACGCTCATCTATCCAGTCGCGTGATCCTTTTCCCCCACGCCGGATCGCGCCTTCCGCATTGATGCGCTCGGTCAGCGAATCGACGGTCGCACGGATCTGGCGAAAGCCGCCGCCGAAGAGCGCGAAGACGCCAGAGAGAATCAGCGGCCAGATCAGCCATTGTCCGCCCCAGTACGGGCCAGTCATGGGCGGCAGGACATAGTAGAGAATGATGAGATCAAGGATGAGGTTGAAGACCCAGAGCGCAGCCGCCCAGCGCAGCAGATCGCGCGGCTCTGGCCGCTGCTTGCGTGAGAAAAGGTAGACCAGCCCAACCAGAATGGCGGTGACGATGGTCGCGCCCAGCGCCGCCAGCCAGAAGATAATCATGCTGCCCCACTCCAAAAGAGGGCGCCAGAGTGACGCCGGATGTGTCGAGCGCAGAATGAGCGCTCCAGCGTTATAGTATAACGCCCGGCACATCCATATGGCGTAGATGAGAGGCTCACAGGCCACAGCGCGCTATAGCGCTCAAGTCAGTGAAGTGTGCAAGTCAGCTAGCCGCCCAAGGCTTGCGCGCGGCGCTCAGCCTCCTCCGCCTCCGTCGTGCGCCGCAACGCGCGCAATGTCATGGCCTTGCCGCTCCAGGCGGCGAGACTATTTTGATCGAGCGCCAGCGCTCGATTGTAGGCGTTCAGCGCCGCGTCATAGTCCCGCAACTCATAGAGTGCCGCGCCTTTGTTAATCCAGGCGGCGGTATTGCCTGGCTCGCGCGCCAGCGCGCGATCGTAGCAGACGACAGCTTCCCGATACCGCCGCAAGCTGTAGAGCGCGTTGCCCTTGTTGTAGGAGGCGTTCGCATCGTCTGGCTCAATCGCGAGCGCGCGATCGTAGTCAGTCAGCGCCTGGCGATAACGCCGCACGTCGCTGAGCGCGTTGCCACGATTGCTCCAGGCTGCGGCGTAGCGAGGCTCGAGCGCCAGCGCGCGATCAAACGCCGCGAGCGCCTCATTCTGGCGGCGCGCGTCATTGTAGACGACGCCGCGATTATTCCACGGCGCCGCGTAGTCTGCGTCCAGCGCGATTGCGCGCTCGTAGTCTGAGAGCGCCAACCGTGGGTCTTTGAGCGCGTAGCGCGCCACACCCCGGTTGTTCCAGGCGATCGCGTTCTCCGCGTCCAATGCGAGCGCGCGCTCATAGGCGGCCAGGGCAAGCTGGTAGCGTCTCAGGTTATAGAGCGCCTCGCCCTTGTTGTTCCATGCCCCCGCGTGGTCAGGCGTCAGCGCCAGCGCCCGCTCGTACGCCTCGAGCGCCTCTTCCCAGCGCAATAGGCGACCATAGGCATAGCCCAGGCAAAACCAGGCGATGAAGCTGGCGGCCTCGAGCTGAACGGCGCGCTGGAACTCGCGTAGCGCGTCCTCATACGCCTGGCGCGCGAGCAGCGCCTTGCCGCGTGTCACGATGTCTTCGAGCGTGTCGGCGGCTTGCGCGGCAGCGCGCGCCGCGCTGAGCGTGAGCAGTTGCAGCGCCCGTTCGGTGACTTCCGCTGGCCGCGGCGACGCGATATCAATCTGACGGTAGTCTCGTACGAACAGCCGGTTGTTGATGTCGATAGCGGTGATCTGTTCGCTGCTGAACGCCAGGAGGAGCCGCTGTGGCTCGCGCTGGTAGAACTCATGGATCAACGCCATCTGGCGCTGTATGCGCTCAACGGCGAGCGCCTCACGGGTCAACAAGGCGAGCACAACGGCGCGCCGACGTGCCTCGCGCCGGAAGGCGGCGAGCGCCTGATCCTTGGCCCGGCTGACGTCCTCATACCAGACGTCCGCGCCTGCCTGCCGTAGCGCTGCCGCCAGCGCGTCGCGTGTCGCGGTCTCTTGCGGGCTATAGATGATTACGATCTGGATCTGTACGGCCATGCTCCCCACCTCCCTCTAGCGCCACTTTTCGCAAGGAGTATAGCACTGTCCGGCGCTGATGTGGCGTGAAGCGCGGGCGTGAGGGTTCATTGTGGATGATCTTCAGCGGCGAGAATGGCGCCTGAAGGGCGAGGGAATGCGGTGGCGACGCGCGCGAAGCCAGATTCCTCCGCCGATAAGTCCGACCCCTGCGAGCGCCATAACCGCGAGCATCAGCGGCCAGTTTGTAGTGGACCTCGTGTTCTGGTCCTGCTTACGTGCGCCTTGCGCCGTGAGGGTTGGCGTCCCAGGCGTCGCGCTTGCGCTGGTCGTCGCCGAGGCGGTGGCTGCGGCGGTCGCGGTCGGTGCGGCTGACTGGAGGCGCGTCTGGCCAGAGTCTTGATTGACCATCATTGAGGAGGTATTCACGACCTCGAAATCGGAGCCGGGGATCGCGCCGAGCGCGTGCAGGTCGTCGTTGCTCCAGCGGTCGTCTGGCGCGCCGGAGAGGAACCAGTTGGAGCCGTTGTCGGCCACGATCATGCCGTAGCGCTTGAGCGCGGTGAGGATGATGCGGTTCGTCGGCGAGAAGCGCGAGATGTCCACATTTGCTTTGAGGCGCAGGCGCAGACCCATCGGCGGCGCGCTGGGATCGGTGACCGACGACGCCAGGTGGCGCGCTGGCCAGATATAGGCGCGCTGCGTGTGGCTGACGGTGAAGCGGATCGCGTGGTTGATTGCGCCTGCGGCGACCTCGTCGTAGCGCACCAGGCCCGGCAGGACCGGCAGCCCCGCCGCGTCTGCGGAGGTCCAGCCGCGCGGACGGAGCGCGTTCGAGCGCAGGTTCCACACCGCGCCGCTGCCAGCGCGCCAGCCGCTCCCCTGCGGATAAGCTGCGAACATCTCATACAGCTTACACGTCCCGCTCTGCACAACCAGCACATGGCGGTCACCGCCGCTCTGCGCGCCGCCCTCGATCGGCGCGTTCGGTGGGATGGGGTATGGGCCTGGGTCGCTCTCGTCCGCGTAGTTGAAGCTAATGGGAACCGCAGCCTGGCTGGATGGCGCGACTATGTAGGGAATGCCGATGGGGCCGCCGTTGTAGAGACCAGAACCGAAGTCTGGATGCAGGCGCCCGCCACCGCCGATGCTGGCGATGTAGCTCGCCGAGCGGGCGTCAACCGGCAGCGCAGAGATGTCTGCGTTCCAGACATTATCCGAGGGGAAAACCGGACATCCGCCAATTGTGGGCGACGCCGGACGGGCAGATGCGTGAGGATGAGCTGATACGGCTATGCTCAACGGCGCGAGCAACGCCATAAGAATCAGGGCGCAGGCGGGGAGGATGCGACGAAGTTCACTCATGCGAGCGCATCCTCTAGCCTTTGCGCCAAAACGTCTCGCAGAAACTTAGTAGAGGATGATCGGCGTGCCGAGCGGGGTCCAGTTGTAGACTTGCTCCATGTTCCACCCAACCTGTCTCCCATTCACGACCGGCACGCCATAGGAGATATTGACGCAGCCGTGTGAGCCGCCGCTGAACGCGTTCGGATCGTAGTGGGGCAGATTGGTCTCTGGCCCGAGCTGGTGGCGCCAGTAGGCGTCGTGCAGCCAGAAGCCGCCTTCATGGTAGGCGATGTCAAAGTGGATGGGGGTTGGAGCATACTCGCCGGGGACTGGCGGCGTAAACACATCGCCGAATCCTGCTGGAATCGGGATTGGCGTCCCGGTAGGGCCGGGAGCGGTCCGCGGGCAGGTCTGTGGGTGCGCGGTGCAGTTATTGGGGTCGGCGGGCGAGTGCCGGTTGATCGCCGTCCAGAAGCCGGGAACTGATGGGACAGCCAGATCACCGGTGGTGACATACGTGTAGCCGACCATGTTGCCGTTCTCGTAGAACCGGGCGACCTGCTCACGCAGCGAGACCATGATGACCTTGCCGTTCATCACGTTGTAGTACTGCATGAGCTGCAAATCGGTGGCGTGTGGCTTCTCGTGGACGGGATTGATGCGCAGCGAATCATTCATCGCGTCCACTTCGTCGGTCGCCGGATCATAATTGTCCAGCATCGCGCGCAGGTTCGCCATCAGTGAGGTGATGCGGAAATCGGCGGACTGGAAGCCCTTATCCGTACGCGCATAGGTTTCTGGCTTCGACGCAGGACCAATGCCGATGTCGTTGTCGAGGAGGCCATCCTCACCGATGTACTCATATGCGAGCGGATAGGCCCCACCAGCGTTGAAGCGAGGATTGGTTTGCTTGTTGATGATCGTCCGCTTCCAGACCGCGTCCGAGCGCACGAGGGTATCGAACTGTTTGTAGTCGTAGAGCGCCTTCGACCTGATGAGCAATGAGGTCATCGCCGTATTCTGCTGGGTGACGATCGTGGCGACCGTTGTATAGTCGCTGGGCTGATGCGCCGCCGCAAGTTTGGTGGCCGCGTCGTCATGCTGTTTCTGGAACGTATCAGGCGATGGCTGGTTCCCGTATTGTTGGCGCAGAGCGGCCTCCAACTGCGAGCTCCCCTGGAATCCCCCCACATATTGCTTCAGCAGATCGATGCGCGCCTGAAGGCTCTTGAGGAGCGAGGCGGCGATATAGGGCTGAGCAGTGGCGGCGTCGGCCTGCGACTGCACAATCTGCGCGTCGATAACACCTGTGAGCGACTGGTAGCGCTCGGCGGTGGCGGCGTCGCGGAAGACCGACAGGTCCTGGTCGTAGAATTGCTGAGCCTGTTGTGTGTCAAGACCGGTGTCCGTCAGCCACTTAATGACCGTCTTGAGGTCCTGGAGCTTCTGATACGCGGGCCAGAGCGCCTCGAGCGCCTGCGTCTGTGCGGTCGCTATGTCGCTGACATGCGCATAGTCGCCCGGCGTCTTGGCGTTCTCGAACGCTTGCTGCGCCGCGTCATAGCGCGCCTGATACGTCGAAACCTCGGTAAATCCTTCGCCGTGTCGCTGGTTGA
>DATAOM010000313.1:0-9206 GCA_036265775.1 Ktedonobacterales bacterium
CCCTCACCCACGAGGAGGGGGAATCATGCCCGGAAATGATGGCTGCGAGTCACCCCCTCCCCCGTGGGGTCGGCGCCGTCTCCCCCAATTCTCTTCTAATGCGGCCAGGTACGCACACGAGGTTTGGTATACTGTCTTCCAGCGGCGCTACGGCGGAGAGTCAGGAATCGGTATGACGCGCAAGACGACGGAGGAACATGCGGATCATGGGGACGGCGTCGGGGCCGCCAGCCGGACCGTCGCCGACAGCGCCATCGTCATCGCGCGCATCATGCAGCCGCCCGACGCCAACGTCTGGGGCAACGTCCACGGCGGCGCGATCATGCGTCTGGTGGACGAGGCGGGCGGCGCGGTCGCGCAACGTCACTCGCGCCGTCCCTGCGTCACCGTGGCGATGGACTCGATGATCTTCAAGGAGCCAGTCTACATTGGTGACCTGCTGACCATCCGGGCGCGTCTTACCTATGTCGGCAGCACCTCGATGGAGGTGGAGGCGCATCTGGAGGCGGAGAATTTGCGCTCTGGGGCCATGCGCAACGCCGGGATGTGCCATATTATCTACGTCGCGCTCGGCGACGACGGCGAGCCTACAGCGGTCCCGTCGCTCCGCCTGACCACGCCGGAGGAAGAGGCGCGCCACCGGGCGGCGGAAGAGCGACGAGCATTGAGAAAAGCGCAGCAGACCTAACCCCCTATCCCCTTCCCTGGGAGGGAAGGGGGAACCACACACCGGAATGGTCGCTATGGCTCTGGCTCCCCTCGCGGGGGAAGGGCTGGGGGAGAGGTCTTTGCCAGGAGAAGGATAGGGCGGTATGCGCAAAGGTGGGGCGGCGGAACACGAACCAGTACACGAAGGAGCACGCGTGCTCGCCGAGGTGGAGCGGCGCGGCATCCACTTCATCAACCTGGAGTTCACCGACATCTCCGGCATGGCCAAGTGTGTCACCATCCCCGCTGAGCAGCTCCCCGACGCCCTAGCACACGGCAAATGGTTCGACGGCTCCGCCATCGAGAGTCTCGCCCGCGTCGCCGAGACCGATATGTATCTGCGGCCCGACCCCGCCACCTTCGCCGCCGTCCCTTGGAGCGCCCCGCCCACTGCGAGCGACACGCCCTCCGTGGCTCCATCCGTTGGCCGCCTCATCTGCGATGTCCTGCTGCCAACAGGAGAGCGCTTCGAGGGCGATCCCCGCGCCGCCCTGATCTCCGCGCTGGAGCGCGCCCGTCGGCTTGGCTACCGCTACGAGGTCGCGCCGGAACTGGAGTTCTTCCTGCTGCGCGAGGACGCCCGCGAGAACGCCATGCGCGAGCCGCTGCCTCATGATCGTGGCGGCTACTTCGACCTCTCGACCGACCTCGCCGCCGACGTGCGCCGCGAGATCGTCGCCGAGCTTGCCAATATGGGCGTGCAGATCGAGAGCAGCCACCACGAGGTCGCGGCGGGCCAGCACGAGATCGACTTCGCCCCGCTCGAAGCGCTCGCCGCCGCCGACGCCGTCATCACCGCGCGCTACGTCATCAAGGCCATCGCGCAGCGCCACGGCCTCTGGGCCACCTTCATGCCCAAGCCATTCTTCGGCCGCAACGGCTCCGGCATGCACACCCACCAGCAGCACTTCCGCACAAGCGACGGCCAGAGCGCCTTCACCAACGCCGCCGACACCCAGTATGGCCTCTCCGAGACGGCGCGCGACTTCATCGCGGGGCAGATCGCTCACGCGGCGGGAATGTGCGCCTTCCTCTCGCCGCTGGTGAACTCGTACAAGCGGCTCGTGCCCGGCTTCGAGGCGCCGGTGATGATTAGCTGGGGACGTGTCAACCGCGAGGCGCTGATCCGTGTGCCACGCGCCGCGCCCAACTCCGTATCCAACGCCGCGCCGGGCGTGCGGGTGGAGCTGCGTTCGCTCGACCCAAGCTGCAACCCCTATCTGGCCTTCGCACTGATGCTCCACACGGGGCTGGATGGCGTCGAGAAGCGCCCCGCGCTCCCCGCGCCGGTGGAGGAGGGCCTCTACACGCTCGACGAGGCGACGCGACGTAAACGCGGGGTGGACCTCCTGCCGGGGACGCTGGGCGAGGCGCTGGCGGCGCTAAAGGCCGATGCCTTCGTGATGGACGCGCTGGGCGCGCAGATCGCGGAGTGGTTTATCGAGGCGAAATCGCGCGAGTGGGACGAATACCGCTCTTTTGTCCACCCTTGGGAGTTGGACCGCTATTTGCCAATCTACTGAGTGTTGATATTTCATTGGAATTCCACTAGACGGAAATTTCGCGCTATGGTATGCTGTGGCGAACGGCTGGTTGAGGAACATTTGGGCTGGGAAGGGCCGGCAGGTGGCGGACGCGAGGCCCGTCTTGTTGGGCACGAGCAACGAGCACAAGCTCGCGGAGCTGCGCGCCATCCTCGGTGACCTCCCGCTCACGCTCCTCAGCCTCGGTGATGTCGCGCCTGTTTCCGATGTCGAGGAGACGGGCGCCACCTTCGCCGAGAACGCGGTCCTCAAGGCCACAGCCTACGCGCACGCCAGCGGTCTGCTGACGCTCGCCGACGACTCTGGCCTGGAGATCGATGCGCTGGGCGGCGAGCCAGGCGTATATTCCGCACGCTGGGCCGGTGTGAACACTCCCTACAGCGAGCGCTTTCGCATCATCCTGGAAAGGATGGCCCAGACGCCGCCGGAACGACGCACGGCGCGCTATCGCTGCGTCATAGCCATCGCGGAGCCAGACAGGTTGTTGGCGACCGCCGAGGGTGTCCTAGAGGGGATGATCGCCACAGAGCCACAGGGATCTGGCGGCTTTGGCTACGATCCAATCTTCTCCCTGCCAGCGTACGGCAAGACGGTCGCCGAGCTTCCCGCCGAGGTGAAGAACCGCATCAGCCATCGCGCCCTGGCTGCCGCACAGGCGAGACAACAACTACTGGACATAGTGCGGAACGACGAGTCGTCTCCGCCTTCGTTGTAGTACACGACATAGAACGCAAAAGCGCCAACGAAACCACACAACGCGGATCACGACGAGCCAGGCTCGCGCGAACGCGAACAACCGAAGATACTAGGAACGGGGTGGGCTGTGGCCCAACATCCACAACCTCCACTGCGCGTCGCCATTGACCTTGAGATGACCGGATCCAATAGTGAAGTAGACGAGATCATCGAGATTGGCGCGGTCAGATTCGACTGGCATACCCCGGACGCCGAGCCGTTCCACGCATTCATCCGCACTACACGCCCTGTTCCCTATGCCGTGCGCCGCCTCACCGGCATTCGCGAGGACGAACTGCGCTCAGCGCAGGCGCTCCCGCTCGACGAGGCGCTGCGCCGTCTGGCGAACTATATCGGCGACGCCCCACTCGTCGGGCACAACATCGCTACCGACGTGGCGTTCCTGCGCGCCGCCGGGCTGACCCTGCGAAACCAGTTGCTCGACACCTATGATCTTGCCGTCACACTGCTCCCTAACCTCAAAACCTACGGGCTAGAGGCGATCGCCACGCATCTGGGCGTCACCGCGACCCGCTTTCATCGCGCGTTGGACGACGCGCAGACGACCCGCCGCGTCTTCCTCATGCTCCTCGCCCATCTGCAAGCGCTCGACCCCCAGACACGCGGCGACCTCGCGCGCCTGCCACATTCCGCGCCCTGGACCGTCACCGCGCTGCTTGAAGCCGAGCCGGGTCGCGTGAACGGCGCAACGCCGTCCAGCGAGATGGGCGACCTGGGCAACCTAGGGGCGCGCCTCGCCGAGCAAGGCGATGTCAGCGCGGGCATCTATCAATTTGACGGCATCGGGCAGATGCTGACCCCACCGTTCGCCACCTCGGACAAGATGGCCACGGTCGCGGGGCAGATGGCGCCGCTGGTGCGTCACGCCGTCGCCGAACGGACGCACCGTCTGCTCGTGGAGGGCGGCGCCCTCATGCTCGACCTCGACAACGATCAGACCGACCTCGTCTCGCTGCTGGCCCCGGCGGCTCGCTGGGCCGTGGACACCGACGGTCGCGTCGTCATCAGCGCCCCCACCCCCGCCATGATGAGCCGCCTCGCGCGCGAGATCACACCAAACGCCTTCGCTGCGGCGGGCGTCTCGCGCTCACAGATCAGCGTCGCCGAGCTGGGCGAGCGAGAGTCGTATCTGTGCCTGCGTCGCTGGTTCGGCGGCGCGACGGTCGCGGACGGCGCGGCGGTCACCCCCGGCGTCACGCGTGGGCTTGCGAGACTCACCATCTGGCTGAAAAACGCGAAGCGTGGCTCGCACGTGGACCTGTCGCTGCTGAGGCAGGAGGAGCACGCCTGGGAGCGGGCGCGCGCCGGTATCGAGGTCCGCGACTCGGCGCAGAGCTGCCCCTACGACGCGATGGGCTACTGCTTCCTGACGGCGGCGCAGAAGGCGGCGAACGGGGCGCGCATCGTCGTCACTACCCACAAGGCGCTGGCAGCCGCGCTGCTGGGGCGCGACGACCTGCTGCCCAGGACAACGCGAGTGATCGCGCTCGATCCTCACGCGCTGGAGGAGGCGCTACGCGAGGCGCGCACACATGCGCTGCGCTACACGTTCGTCTCTGCGATCCTGAGCGATCTCGCCACCACAACCGAAGAGGGGCAATCCGCCGGTCTACTGCACTGGGCGTGGCAGTGGCTCTGCCCTTCGGATCCGGCGCGCGGGCAGGCCTGGGCCGAGATGGTGAACATCGCGCAACGGTCGGCGGAGAGCTTCTTCGCGGCGCTACATGTGTTTGGCCATATGGTCGAGCCAAATCTGGAGCGGCGTACCGCGAGAGTTGGCGATGAGGAGCGGTATGGGTCCGCGTGGCGGCGCATGGCCGACGAGTGGGGAGCGTTGCGGGGCGCGCTCGATAGTGTCATCAACCTGCTGCGTGTCATCGCCACGGATGCCAAGGCGCAATCTACGCGCGCGACATCGGAGCTTGCCAACACTGCCGTCGA
Organism: Ktedonobacterales bacterium; assembly: GCA_036265775.1. Classification (GTDB taxonomy): domain Bacteria; phylum Chloroflexota; class Ktedonobacteria; order Ktedonobacterales; family JADMIN01; genus DASWAC01. The sequence continues at coordinate 4,950 of DATAOM010000313.1, forward strand.
GTTGCTCTTTGCGGCGCGCCAGCTCGAGGCGGCGCGTGAGGCGGGCGAAGAACTGTTTGCTCCGTCGACGCGTGGCCTGGTCACGTGGATCGAGCGCCCGGACGACTCCAGTGAAGGCGCTACGACGCCGCGTGGCCTGCGCATCAGCGGTGGTCCGGTGCAATGCGACACCGACCTGCTCGGCGTCTATCCCGCCTATGGCGACGCCGTGCGCCCGCTGACCGCAAACGGCAACGGCCTGCTACTCGCGGGGCCGGGTCTCGCCGCCGGTGGCGACTTCGAGTTCCCGCGCGTGCTCTTCGGCATGCCAACCGAGGCGCGCGCCGCCAACTTCGGACGCGACCGCGCCGAGCAGACACTGCTCTGTCTGCCCACGGATGTGCCAGCGCCGAATAGAGATCATTACCAGGAGCGGCTCAATCAGACGCTGATCCAGTTAGCGCTGAAGCTTGAAGGCCGTCTGGTCGTGTACTTCGCCTCGCGCAACTCGCTCAGAGAGGGCGCGCAGGGCATCCGCAAAACGCTGGAGCGCAACGGCATTCTTGTGCTGGCGCAGGGCATAGACGGGGCGCCACACAACATCTGGCGCACGTTCAACAGGGAACAGCGCGTGGTCCTGCTCGGCGGCGGCGGCTACTGGCAATCCGATATCGAGACAACACGCCGGTCGTACTGCATTGTCATTCCACGACTGCCGATCCCGGCGGAGAGCGATCCGGTCCACAGCGCGCGCGGTGAGCGCTGGGACGATCACTATGGGCGCTACTTCATGCCCGCCGCGGCCCAGCGCATGCGTATCGCGCTCTCGCGCCTCGCCTGGAGTCATGAGGAACGCAACGCCATCCTGCTCTTTGATCGCCGCGCGCACAGCGGCGACGACGGCCATGCGACGCTGGCTACTCTGCCACGCTGCCGTGAGTTGCGCGCGCCTGCGGACGAGATCACGCGCGAGATCTCCGACTGGATTGGCCCAGCCTGAGAGAGACCTCTCCCCTAAAATGGAGGAGAGCCAGACTCTCGGCAAAGAGTCTCGCGTGTGGTTTCCCCCTTCCCTGGGAGGGAAGGGGACAGGGGGTTAGGTCTCTATCGGGATCGAGAGACCGCGCCAGGACGTGATCCTATCTCCCGCGAAGGCGATGAGGCTCATGCCGGAGAAGGCGCGCTCCTGGCCATCGCTTGCGCTGAGGTAACGCCACTCCCACTCGGCGGCCAGCAGACCATGCGCCGGATCGGCGACCGCGCGCAGGGCGGTGAAGCGAGCGTCAGAGTGTCGGGCGGCGAAATCGCGGAAGAAGGCGCGAATCGCTTCGCGTCCCTCGAAGCGAAAACGTGGTGGCTCCTCATACACCGCGTCCACGGCGAAGAGATTCGCCGCTGCGTCGGCGTCGCCACGCGCCAGGGCGTCCGCGAACCGGGCGAGGGTTTCTTCCATCCGGCTATCCGTTGTCTTGCAGATCAGCGCACGTCGAAGAGCGCATCGCGTTCGGCGGGCGTCGCGCAGATGATGCCGGTGCGAATCAGCTCGACGACCTTCTTGCGGCCCTTGGGGCTGCCGATGAAGACCGCGCCGACCAGCCGGTTCTCCAGGAAGAAGAACTTGCGATAGTCCTGGTTACCCTTGTCGCCGGGCGCGGTGCGCGAGACCGACTCCAGCCGTGGGTTGTTCGACTCAGCGATGCCCATGACGGCGATGTTGGTGTCGAAGAGCGGGCTGGTGTAGGTCGGCACGTCAATATACGGCTCATGGGCGCCGGCCATGTTAGCGGCGACGACACGCCCGTGCGCCAGCGCGTTGTCCCACGTTCCCATCGTGTGATGCTGCCCAATGACCGGATCGTAGAACTCGGCGACATCGCCCGCCGAGTAGACATCGGGGATGTTGGTGGCCAGATACTCGTCGGTGACGATGCCCAGCCGCCGCTCGATAGGCGTGTCAGCCAGGAATCCATGGTTCAACGTCAGTCCCAGCCCGACACCGACCACGTCCGCCGGATACTCCTTGCCAGAGGAGGCGATGACTCCCGTCGGGACACCGTTCGCGCTCTTGACCTCGCGGATCTCCTCGCCGTGGATGACCGCGACGCCATGGCGCGTGGCGATCTCGTCTACCAGCCGCCCGCCCTCGGGATCGAGGATCGTGCGCAGCCAGTAGGGGCCGCGCATCAGCCAGGTGACATGGACGCCGCGCACATTGAAGCCCTCGCTCAGCTCGTAGGCGATGAAGCTGCCGCCGCTGGTGACGGCGGTCTTGCTCTCCAGCGCGCGGGCGATCAGATGCTTGGTGTCATCGAGCGTGACGAAGTTGTAGACATGCTCCAGCCCCTGCGCGCCGGGCGCCTGCAACGGGTTCGCCCAGCCGCCGGTGGCGACCAGCAGCGCGTCATAGGGTAGCGGGCCACCGTGGTCGAGGTAGATCACCTTCGCCGCCGTATCCACGCGTGTGACCGTCGTCTCGGTCAGGAGGGTGATGCGCTGCTCCTCATGCCAGGCGAAGTCGCGCATCATGACCTTCTGCTCGACGAGCGCGCCCTGCAAGAAGCGTGGCAGCGAGACGCGGTTGTAGAGCGGGTACGGCTCGTTGGTAATCAGCCAGATCTCGCAGGCGATATCGTTCTTGCGCAGCGTCTGCGCGCAGGTGGTGCCGGCGATGCCGTTGCCGATGATGACGTATTTGCGACTGAGGTTGGCCGCCACGGCGAACTCCCTTGTTACGGCTGTTGCGGCGCGCGACCATGGCGCCGGGACATCGTTTCATCCAGGTTCAGGCAGTTTCGATACGAGCGCGTCATGCCGAACGCTCATCTCGCCTGCGCCATCTTAGCACGCTCCGGCCAGCAATTGAATCGTTCCCGACTGGCCGACAACCACGATATGATAGCGCGCCGCCGTGGCCTGCGCATACACAGCGAGTGTCGCGCTGGGGGCAACCGTTCCAGTGAGCGTCGCCTGTCCCTGACCATCCGGCGTGGGCGCGAAGGTGGCGTCACCAGCATCGGGGCTGCCAAGTGAGAATGTCAGCGGGGTCGAGCCGAGGTTGCGCAAGGAGATAGCGCTGCGTCCTGACTGGCAGACCGGCGCGCCCACCAGCAGGTCTCCGGCCGAGAAAGCTGCGCCGGCGGGCAGGAGCGTCGGGGTGGCGCTGGGTTGTGCGTTCGCCGCTTGCCCAGACTCCGCGCCGAGGAGCCCATGCGGAGTGAGTCCCGCGTAGGCGCTGTATGCCACACCGGCGATAGCCCCTGCGACGATCAGCGCGAGCGCTACGACGATTCGCGTGAGGAGACTGACCGCGCGGCGACGCGCCCAGGATTGCTCAGCCGCGCGCATGGCTGGCGGCTCCTCGTCATCCTCATCGCTGCTCGGCGCGCTGGCTGGCGCAGGGGTATGCCCGTTGCTTCCCGATGTGGCGTTGGGAGCGTCTATCACACTGGTAGTGGAGCGTGAAAGAACCGCAGCCGGACTTGCCGACGCCGCGCGACCCGCCACTGGCGCGCGTCCAGCGCCGGTCTTCGGCATCGTGGCCTCTTCGCTCACGGCCGGTCTGCCAGTGAGGATGCCTGAGACGCCGCTACGCTTGAGCGCTTCGGCGATGCGACGTTGCACCATGAGCGCGACCTCGACGGCCTGGCGCGCCTGCACGGTGTCCACCGCGCGCAGCGGATCGTCGTGCGTGCGAAAGTTGCGCTCGTCGTTCAGCTTCTTGATCTCGCCGTCGAGGCCGTTAAGCGGCAGCCCCGCCTGCTGACAGGCGCGGATGAGATCGGGCATGCGGTTGCCGGCGGCGACCTCCGGCCAGTCGTTCTGGGCGCGACTGCCCGACGACTGTGCGATTTGGTACATCAGATAGCCCTGCAGGCTGTTCTTGATCGCGGAGATGGCGTCGTCCAGCGCGGAGCGGGAGACGAGGTCCTCCTGAAGCATCAGGCCGTGCGCCTTATCGACGAACGCCTTGGCGCGATGAAACCGCTGTCTGGCCTGCTCTTCGTAGTAATTCGGCACGATCTCTTCCTCCCGTGTGGCGTCTGCAACCGTGCGCACACTGTAGCAGCCGGGAGGCGATACGCCAAGGAACTGTATCGGCTAGCCCAAACGGCGAGCAGGAGAAATCCAGGAATACAGGCACATCAAGGCAATAGCTCTCCTCTTGCTGTCATGGGATGGGCGCGCCAAACGGGCTACACAACCCATCGCTGGTCTGGAGCAGGACAAGGATCTGATGTGGAAGTGGTGAAGCGAACGGGTCAGCCACGCGCGAGCGCC
>DATAOM010000314.1:0-16031 GCA_036265775.1 Ktedonobacterales bacterium
GCTGCGCGTGGAGCAGGTGGAGCTACTGCGGGCGCTCCAACGCAACCCAGCGGCGGCGAGCCAGTTCTTCGGCGTGCTGACGATGGCCGTCCAGCCAGCCGACTTCTTCTCTCCACAGAACCTCTTCCGCCTGATCGGCGCGCGTGGCATGGCGCGGGTCGTCTGGAGCAAGGTGGCGCGTCCGGCGCTGGCTAGCTGACGCGCTCCTTGGTGATGGCGCGTGATCTGGTAAAGACGCGGCGCATGGCCATCACGAGCGCGAAGAGAAGCGCCGTCGCCAGCGCGTACCATAGGCTCTGGAATCCCGCCACGACCAGCGCCAGGATCGCCAGCGATGAGATCACCAGCATCGGCAGGAATCGCCGCACGTCGAGCAGCCGCCACGCGGTCACGACGATCAGCACGTAGGTCAGCAGGAAGGCGCCAGTGGCGAGCTGAATAGAGGTTGCTATCGAGACCCCGAAAGCAATCTGAATAGAGAGCGTGATCGCCCAGGCGGCGCCGAGCGCCAGCGCGGCGGGACGTGGCGCGCCGGTCGCGGCGTGGACGCGGGTCAGCGGACGCGGGAACATGCCCTCGCGCGCGAGCGCGTAGATCAAGCGCGTGGCGCTGCGTGTCCAGGTCAGCATGAGGATGAAGAGCGTGACCAGCGCAATGACCGCTGCGGCGCTCGTCGCCGCCTCGCCCAGCGAGAGGCGTGTCAGGTCGGCCAGCGAGGTGTCGCTTGTCGCGATCACCGACCGGCTCAGTCCGCCGACCACCGCGATTCCCAGCAGGACGAAGAGCGCGCCGACGGCGGCGACAGCCAGCCCCAGCGACTTGACGAGGGTGCGTGGGTCGGCGAACTCCTCGCCGGAGAAAGCGGCGTTCTCCCAGCCGACGAAGGCGAAGAAGCAGATCAGCCCCGTCGCCGCGACACCGGTGAGATCGTAGCCGCTGGTGTCGGTGAGCCGAACCATGGTGACGTGCGGGAGCGCGAGCGCCAGCGCCACAGCGATGGCGGCGAGGCAGCCGAAGAATATCCAGCGCTGCACGCGCATGACCTGCGACACGTCGAAGAGGTTGGCGACGACGAGCACGGCCAGCGTGACGGCGGCGACGAGATAAGATCCCTGCGCGGGCAATGAGAAGAGCTTGCCCACATACTCGGCGAAGACCATCGCCGTCGGCGGCCCGCCCACGACGATCGCGGCGAGATAGAGCGCGCCGGTGAGCCAGCCGATGCGCTGGCCGAGACCACGACCGATGAACGCGATCACGCCACCAGCGGAAGGGTAACGCGCGCCCAACTCGGCCATGATGCGCGCCAGCGGGTACGAGACGGCGGCGAGTCCAGCCCAGATCAGGATGGACCAGGGACCGGCGTGCCGCGCCGCGATAGACGGCAGCACGATCAGGCTCTGCCCCAGCACGGCGCTCGTGTAGAGAACGAAACCATCGGTCACAGAAAGGTGTTTGCGTAAGGTCGGCTCAGTCGCCGTGGTCGTCGTAGCCGTCGCCATGATGCGCTCCCTGGATAGTGAATCGCGGATAGTAAATTGCGCTGCGCTTCTGCGTACCGAGTCTACGGCGGATGTCTGGACGCAGGTCCAAAGAGGCACGCTCCCTACTGGACAAAAACCGTTGATCGCGCAGAGAGATGCGCCGCGCTTGTGTGTGGTGATATGGTAATGAAGGGAATTGGTAAAAGTGAACGGATATTCTAAGGCGTTTCGGCTTGATCGTTCACAAAAGAAAGGCGCCTTGCCATGATGGCTAACGATTCCGAGAAGCTGCTCGACGAGACTGGATGGGAGTTGCTCTGCGCGCTGCAGGAAAACGCGCGCATATCCTACGCGGATCTGGGTAGGCGCGTCGGGCTGACGCCGCCAGCGGTGGCCGACCGCATCCGGCGGCTGGAGGCGGCGGGTATCATCAGCGGCTATCACGCGGTGGTGAATCCGGCGAAGCTCGGTCTGGGGCTAACGGTGATCATCCGTTTCAAGGCGTCACATGCGCCGGATGAGCGCATATTTCCCGTGATTATGGGATGCCCAGAGATCGTCGAGTTCCACAGCGTCACCGGCGATGACTGCATGACGCTGACCGCCGTAGTCTCCTCAGTGGAGCACCTGCAAGACCTGATCGGCAGGCTTACGCCCTATGGGGCGTCGCACACCTCGATTGTGCTTTCCTCGCCGCTGCGCCACCGGGCTATCGGCCCAGCGGCGCTGGCGTATGGGGCAGGGCATGAGCGCAGCGCCTGATCCTTCAAGGCGCATGGATTCTCTCAGGCTTGCGTAATGCGCTCCTCGACCTGCTCGACGCCTGTCGCGACGTCGCGCTCGACCGTCTTCACGCCGCGAATGGCCTCACGTAGGAGCGCGGTCAGCCCTGCCGCATAGCCGAGCAGCAGTCCGATGGCTCCGGCGATGATGTATTCAGGTGTGCTCGGCGGCCAGACGCTTGTTACCTGGTACGCCACGAGCAGGCTCACGCCGACGCCAAGGGCAATGAAGAACAGGGTAACCAGCGCGATGCGAAAGAACCCGCGCAGGGCCGATCCGATGAGATGGCCGACCATAGAGATCTGTTCCTTTCCCAGTTCCCAGTATGGAGGCGCTCGTTCCTTGAGCGCCTGTGCACATTCAACCACACGGCGCGATGACTTGGCAAGCGTGTACAGTGCGACCGCGCGCTACTTAGGCTGGCCAATAGCTACGCTGGCTGGCCAATAGCTACGCTTCTCCGTCATGTTCTCCGATCATCGGGAACGCGCCCATGGGATCAGACGCGTAACGCCGTTTGTACGATATACTGCGACTGGCGCGGAGGGATGCCTGCGTTGGCGGCTCCTCCCGCCAGGAATGAAGGAGTGTGACGGCATGATTCGCGTCGACAGGCGTTCCTACACATCTATCTGGGCGTTGATTGCGATCCTGCTCGCCGCGGGCTGGGCGGCCTACGGCATCATTGGTGGTGGCAACCCGATCTTCCTGACGCTCATGGTAGTGGCCACCATCATTCTGGGTGGCGGCGCCGCTGTCCTCGTGCGGGCACGCGATTCCAGCGATACCACCGAACCTTGAACGTCTCGGGCGAGATCGGTAGCGAGTTCGCAACAGCGTATCCAAAGGCCCTGTCAGGCTTGATCTGGTCGTAAACGCGCGCTAGTATGGCGTTCAGGCGCGTGGCCTTTGGTGGCCTTTAGCGCGTCAGATACATCTATGCGCCTACGAGGAGCGCTTGCGATGGAGTGGCCGCGCGCCAGCGGAATCCTGATTCACCCCTCTTCTCTTCCGGGGCGTTTTGGCGTCGGCGATCTGGGGCCGGGCGCCATCAGGACGCTCGACTTCCTGCATCGCGCGCGGCAGCGGATGTGGCAGGTGTTGCCATTGGGGCCGACGGGCTACGGCGCCTCACCCTACGCCTTGCTCTCCGCCTTCGCCGGCAATCCCTTATTAATCTCGCCAGAGCGCCTGCTGGAGGATGATCTGCTGGCGACGGCGGATCTGGAGGATGCGCCGCTTGGGCCTGAGGATCGCGTGGACTACGGGGCGGTTGTTCCGTGGAAGGAGCGGTTGCTGCGCGCCTCCTACGCCCGGTATGAGCGGATCGCCTCCGCCGCGTTGCGCGCCGAATTCGCGGCGTTCTGCGCGGCGCAGGCGGACTGGCTGGACGAGTACGCGCTCTTCATGGCGCTTAAGGATAAACATGACGGCGCTGCCTGGACACGGTGGACGGCGCCCTATGCCCGCCGTGACCCGGACGCGCTGACGGCGGCGCGCGTGGAGTTGGTGGACGAGATCGGTCTCCATCGCTACACGCAGTTCCTCTTCTACCGCCAGTGGGCGGCGCTGCGCAAAGAGGCGCGCAAGCGTGGCGTCTCGATCATCGGCGACCTGGCGATCTTCGTCGCACACGATAGCGCGGATGTGTGGGCGAACCAGCGCTACTTCAAGCTGGACCAGCGTGGTGAGCCGCTGGTCGTCGCCGGGGTCCCGCCCGATTACTTCAGTCCGACGGGGCAGCGCTGGGGTAACCCAATCTATCGCTGGGATGCGCTCGCCGCCGATGGCTATGCCTGGTGGATCGCGCGGGCGGGCCATGCGCTGGAACTGGCCGACATCGTCCGGCTGGACCACTTTCGCGGCTTCGAGGCGTACTGGGAGATCCCTGGCGATAAACCGACGGCGGAGGGTGGACGCTGGGTGGAGGGTCCGGGCGCGGAGCTCTTTGTGGCGATTCAGAACGCTTTAGGCGAGACACCGTTCATCGCCGAGGACCTGGGTGTCATCACGCCAGCGGTGGATGCGCTGCGCGAGCGCTTTGGCTTTCCCGGGATGCGCGTGATGCAGTTCGGCTTCGACGCCGGCGCGAAGAGCCAGCATCTGCCGCACCATGCCAGCGCCAACAGTGCGCTCTACACCGGCACACACGACAACGACACCTCGGCGGGCTGGTTTGCGACGCTGAAAGCGTCCCGGCGCGCCTACACCTTGCGCTATCTCAACACCAACGCTACGCATGTCCCAATAGCGATGATTCGCGCGGCGCAGGCGTCCGTCGCGCGACTAGTGATCGCGCCGCTGCAGGATGTCCTGGGGCTTGGCTCCGAGGCGCGCATGAACTTCCCCTCGCACACGGACGGCAACTGGGAATGGCGCTGTCCGGAGCGCCTGCTGACGAACGAAGTCGCCGATCAGCTCGCGCAGTTCGCCACTCTCTACGACCGCTGAGGCTGGTCTCATGCCTGGCTCAAGCGCTGGTGTTTCGATGTTCCTATCCACACTGGTCATGCTTTTGCGCAGCCATGAACAAGTTCAAGGTAAAATGAGGGCGAAAGAGGCGGCCTATGAACGACGAGAGGAGCGGGTCATGAGCGACGAGCAACGCATCTCACCCTTCGAGGCGATCAAGCGCACGACAGAGGATGGTAGTGAGTATTGGTCAGCGCGTGAGTTGGCTCCTGTGCTCGATTACTCCCGTTGGCAACGGTTCTATCCGGTGATTGAGAAGGCGAGAGAGGTATGCAAGTGGAGCGGGCAGACGGTGTCTGATCACTTTGCGCCAAGACCTTCGTTGGTCGAGTTGGGTTTCGGAGCCGTTCGAGAAATAGAAGACTATGCCCTCTCTCGCTATGCGCTTCACTTGATACTAATCTGTGGTGATCTGCAGAAGATCGAGATTCGACAGGCCCTGGTCTATCTTACATTGACGGCTGTGAATGAGAGATCTGATTTTCGCTTGAATGGGTCTGCATCAGGCGCCTCCTTCTCATCAGAGATCGCACTGACGAGAGAACAGAAGACGATAGGCCAGATTACGCGGGCTTTTGCTCATCTGCGCTCAGAGCGGCAATACCGGATTCCACCCTATGCCATTGACCTTTATTTCCCAGATCACAAGATTGCGGTCGAATGTGATGAGCATGGGCATCGCCGCTACGATCAGGAAGCCGAGATGCGACGCCAACAGCACCTTGAACAGGCGCTCGAATGTATGTTCGTACGCTACAATCCCGATGCGCCAGGATTTAGTGTCAGTGATGTCATCAACAAGATCATGCTGCTGGTCTACAATCCAATGCGCCAGAAAGCAACTGTTGGTTGAGAAAATCTCAAACATCAACACAGGCCGCTGTCGCCTATGGAGCAGGCGTGCTGACCTCGCAGGACTTCGGCATCTTTCAAGACCACGGCTACCGTGGCCTCTACGACGGCGAGACAGCGGCGGACATCAAGGCGAGGAAGGGGCTCAAGAAGAGCCAGCATACCCTCGACCACATGGGGACAGATGAACTCGCCGCCAACCTATTCCGTGCCAGCATGACCAAGCAGAAGCTCGCCAATGACCCGACGATCACCACCAAAGAGCGCGCCAACGATACACATCACGGCATGGGCGCGGCGGTTCGGAACTTCATTATCGAGCAGGGTGGCACGCCGCCAGAACAGTTGCCGACGCCCGACGTGTCTATTCGGGAACTCCAGCGCCGCGAGCAGAAGCGCCTCGCCGCTGCCGAGCAGGCCGAGCGCCAGCCGTCGCTCTTCGATGATGCTAGCGATGAGGACGCTTCTGGGAGCGCTGGCTAGAGCGTCATGAAACGCAATCGCGCTTGCCTCACTCGCCGGTGGAACGCGGGATGATAGGCAGGATGACACGCGAGGGATGCGTCTCGTCGTGGTAGATCGTCTGGTCGGCGATGGCCATCTCGCTCGTCTGACCCAGCGGCGCGCCGGTGTTCAGGTTGCGGTCGAACTTGGGGAACGCGCTGGAGGCGATCTGCACGCCGATGCGATGTCCCGCGCGGAAGACCTGACTGGTGTGCCAGCAATCAATGCGGTACTGGTAGATATGCCCCGGCTCGATGAGTGAGGGGCGGTCCATTCCCTCGCGGAAGCGCGCCCGCACCATGCCGTCGCAGAGACGCTGCGCGAAGCCGCTGGGATGCAGGTCGAAGAGCATCACCATGAAGTCGGTGTCCGGCGCCGATGACGACGCGTACAACTCCGCGATGATTGAGCCGGTGACCTCTGTATCTTCCGCCAGCGGCTCGGTGAGATAGACCAGCGTATCGTCGCGCCGCTGGATCGCCGCGTAGTCGTCGGGGCCGCCGATCTGCGACGAGGTCGCCTCGGTGATGAACGGCGTCGGGCGCGCCGGATCGTAGCGATAGCTATCCTGCGGTTCGTCCACCCCAGGAGCAGCCGTCGAGAGCGTTCCGTCGCCGAAGCGGCTATTGGCCGCGCCGCCGCTGTGCAGGTAGTATGAGGTCTCTACGGCGCGCGCCAGTGGCCACTCCTGCTCGTCGCGCCAGACGTTCTCGCCCATCACGAAGATGCGCACGGGCGACTCAGCCGCCGCGCTCTCATCGTTCTTCAGCCAGCGGTCGAACCAGCGCGCCTGCTCCGCGCGCAGATCAATCAGCGCAGGCGAGCCGAAGTCCACCTCGCCGAGCTTCTGCGTCGTGTTCACCGCATGCCCCCATGGACCCATCAGCAGGCGCTGGCTAGCGCACGCTTCCGGCGTCGCGCCATGCGTCGTCATACCGACGTAGTTCTGCGGCGTGCCGATCTGCTCGTCGTCGTACCAGCCGGAGATGTGCAGCACCGGCACGTTGACGCGGTCGAATTGGTTCTGGTAGCACAGACGCCGCCAGTAGTCGTCGAGCTGCGCATGGCTGATGTGTTCGCGCCAGACGGGAATCGCGCGGCCTACCCGCTCGTCCATCGTCACGACCGGCAGATGGTCGTAGATCTCCTCCCAATTCACCGACTCCATCGGCTGGTTCATGCGCCCGCTGACGTAGTGCAGCCAGCAGAGGAGTTGCAGCCCCGGCAGCCCGGTCGGCGTCTCCACGAATGGATCGGCTGGCGACACGAGCACGATCATCGTACGCAGGTGTGGCGGCTGGTGCAGCGCGGTCAGCCACTGGATGCAGCCGGGATACGAGCCGCCAATCGTGCCGACGTTCCCATCCGACCAGGGCTGCGCCGCCAGCCATTCGATAGCGTCGTAGCCGTCGATACCGTCGTTCACATAGGGAACGAACACGCCGTCGGAGTCGCCGCGCCCGCGTACATCCATCGCGACAAAGGCATAGCCGCGCTCGGCGTAGTAGCGCGCCGTCGTAATCGCGCGCATGTCGGACTTCACGTAAGGAGTCCGCGACAGGATGACGGGGACGCGCTCGCCCCGCTCCAGCGCCGCCGCTGGCAGCGTCACGTCGGCGGAGAGCGTCGCGCCGTCGCGCATGGGGGCGCGCTGATCGAAGAGCATGCGTGTGTCGGAGGATGTGCCGGAAGCGGTACCTGTGGTCATCTGGCGTTTTCCCTCGTTCTGAGTAGCAAGCGCGATGCGTCTTCAGTTGACGCGACGCGCCCGCTAGAGCGGCGCTCACCGTCCAGGGGTGTGGTTGTGTGGTGAACAGGACGACGGTGAGCGTTCCTCTTTTTCTTCAGTCAGTTTCAGTCTAGTGCGACTGAGCGGCGGCGTCAAACCAGACCGAACCGGACCGACAGGTCCGATGCTTGACCGCGCTTTGGTCAGCGACATAAAATGGCACGTATCGCATGCGCGTACATATCTGAAAATATGGCCAACGCGATGCGTCACAGGACAAACGATATGTGGCTATTCCGCCGTGGCGCTCTGGCATGGCGAAGCCGCTTTGCCCGAACAGATAAACCGCTCAACGAGAGAACCGATAGAAACGACCCATCGCCGCCTCCAGCCAGACACTCCAGGCGAGCGACACGCGCAGGGACGGCAGCGTATGAGTGACACCCTCCAGCCTCCACCTTCCGCCGAGACGCCCACGGACGAACAGGCGCTCGGCGCCGCGCCAGCCGAGGCGTCGCCACAGCCAGTATGGCCTGCCTGGCCAGCCGAGGCAGCTGATCCCGAGCCGATACGCGTGCCCATCCTCTCCGCCGCGCCCGCGCCGCCGCCTGAGCAGCGTCTGCCCGCGCCGGTCCCCGCGCCACAGCACAACTACCCGCAGCCGTATCCACAGCCCTACCCGCCGCAGCGTCCGCAGACAGCGCCGCCGGTTCCCTATACTCCACAGGCCGTCGCGGTCGCCGAGCCGCCATCCGAGCCAAAGCCTGATCTCTACGCCCCACCACCGCCGAAGCCACAATCGCGCTTCTGGCGCGCGGTCAAATGGCCGATTCGCCAGGCGATCAAGGGTATCTACCTGCTCTTCTCCGCCGCTGGACGGCACAAGGTCGTTACAGCGATCATCCTGGGAACCCTGCTCCTCTTCACGACGGGCGGCGTGGTCCTCTATCGCGCGCTGCATCCTGACACCGTCGATGCGCACATCACGACGCAGGCCAATCTGCCACCGCTCCCGTCCGGCGTCAAGCACTGGATCGATGGCTTCCGCACCTATGATGGACAAGAAGCGTGGGACGCCTATAGCCTTGCCGGAAAGCAGCAGGCGATGCAACAGGGAAGTTCTGCGGAGGCGCTGCAGAACCAGTTGGACCAGTTGAAGTCACAGGGCGTCGAGTTTCAGCAGTTTGTCTATACAGGCGGCTACGTGGCTCTCGATGGCTCAGGCCAGTACATGGTTACATTCAAGGGGACCCAGAATGGGCAACAAGGTGAGTTGACCTGGTTCTTTCTGACCGATCCGACCGGCAAGATTGACATAGCGGCCAATACCACGCCACGGAACAGCAGCGCATCAAACTAGTGGCCAGAAACGGCGGCGAGCCTGCCCATTCGGGTTCCATTCCCTAATCAGCGTGGAGGCGATCAGCATGGCGTCCAAGCATGAAGAGCTTGACAAGTCTATTGATAAGTCGCTTGACGACTTTGGGCGCTGGATCCGGCGTCGATGGTGGCTGATCCCGATCGTGGGCGTCATCGCCTGGTACTTCATCTTCTACATCGCGCCGACGCTCGGCGTGCCGCAGCCAGGAACGTTGCTCCAACTCTTCCTGCAGATCGCCTTCGCCGTCTCCTTCATCATGATCCAATTCATCGCGCTCTTCTGGTTCCTGGGCCGGCCACGCATCTACTGGGTCATGCCGGGCGAGACGGGCGTCGGCTTCGACGACTACAAGGGCAATCCAGAGGTGCTCGACGCGGCGCGCCGTATCGTGATCCTGCTGCGTGGCGTCAAGAACTTCAAGGAGATGGGCGGGCAGGTCAGCCGTGGCGTGCTGTTAGTGGGGCCTCCAGGCACCGGTAAGAGCTATCTCGCGCAGTGTATCGCCACCGAATCGGGTGTGCCCTTCGCCTATGCGAGCGCCGCCAGCTTCCGCGCGATGTTCATCGGCATGGACGTGCTGATGATCAAGAACCTCTATCGCAAGGCGCGGCGGATGGGGCGCGAGTATGGTGGCTGTATCATCTTCATGGACGAGTTCGATGCGATAGGCATGTCGCGCGGTAGCTCGAACGGCGGGATGGGCATGGGAATGGGCGGTGGCGGCTTCATGGGCATGGGAAGCGGCACCGGTGGCCTCAACGAGCTGCTGATGCAGATGGACCCGCCGCCGATGGATCATTCCTGGTGGAAGAAAGGTCTGCGCGCGCTCGGCCTGATGCGCGGACGCCATCAGGCGCAGCCGGTGCTGACGATTGGCGCCACCAACATCCCTGACTCACTCGACGCCGCGCTGATGCGTCCAGGGCGCTTCGATCGCAAGATCATGGTCGCGCCGCCGAGCGACCGCTATCGCGGCGAGGTCATCGAGTATTACCTGGAGAAGATCAAGCACGAGGAGATGAGCCTGGAGAAGCTTGTCTCCGACATGCAGGGCTATACGCCGGTCGCCATCAAGTATGTCATCAACGAGGCGGCGGTGATTGCACACTTCGACGGGCGCGACAAGATCAACTACCACGATATCGGCCAGGCGCGCGAGGCCCACGAGCATGGCATCCGCTACCCGCGCACGCTCTCCTATATGGAGAAGCGCCGCCTGGCGTACCACGAGGCCGGACATGCCATCGCGGCGGCCAAACTCTACAGCCGCATGCGTGTCGCCCACGCGACCATCTCGAAGCGCCTCGGTCTGGGTGGCGCGGAGGCGTTCGTGGAATCCAAGCCGCTGGAGGAGATCGTGACCCAGTCGGCCGATGAGATCTACGCAGATATCCAGGTCTCGCTCGCCAGCCGCGCCTCTGAGGAGATCTTCCTTGACGCGCAGCTCAACGGCGTGGGCGGTGATCTGGCCTCCGCGACACAGATGGCGATCTATTACGTGACGGCCTGGGGCATGGACGGCAAGTTCTTCTCCGCCGCCGCCGCTGGCGCGCCTGAACGCATCTACACTGATCCGGAGCTACGTGAGCAGGTCGAGGCGCTGCTGCAGCGCGCCTATCGCGATGTCTACGCGCTGGTGGATCGCAACCGCGCGGCGACCGAGGCCATCGCCGAGGCGTTGATCCAGCGCGAGGACCTCGATAGCGACGAGATCGCCGAGCTGATTCGTAACGCCGAGCGTCCTTCCTATGCCGAGATCGCCGCCACCGCCATCTCAAACGCCGCCAGCGCGCCCTACGCCATCGCCGCGCCAGTGGGCGCGCAGAACGGCAATGGGAACGGCAACGGCCATCAGCGCGTGGTGGAGGGCGAAGTCGTGCGCCCAGCCGCTGGTTCGGATGCCGGCGATGCGGAGAGCGTTCAGCCTGACGCCGGATAGCGCTTACAATTGCTAGTCGGGGGAAAGGGATGACGACCGACGCGCGCTACTGGATGGAACAGCAGGCGATGGAGCGCCTGGCGCAGCATATCCCCTTCGAGGCCGACCCCGCCACTAAGTCGGAACTAATCGAGATGCTGCGCGGGCTGGCGATTCGTGTCGGGCGGCACGTAGACCGAGAGGATTTCGGCTTCGAGGCGCGCCAGGAATTGCAGCGATTGGGACTGTGGGATCGCCTTGGCGGCGCGGTTTGACCCCTCCCCCAGCCCCTTCCCTAAAAGGGAGGGGAGCCAGAGCTGTAGCCAAGGGTCGCGCGTGTGGTTCCCCCCTCTCCTGTGGGAGAGGGGGGTTAGGGGGTGAGGTTCCTCAGGGGACGATGGACCACGAGGCGGGTAGCTCGTAGGGCAGCGAGCGCACACTCAGGAACTGGCCGTTGTGGTAGTTCACCTCGCCAGAGTGGCTCAGTTTGTCATACGTGTTCTCGATCTGCACGATGCGCTTGGCCGGCAGGTTGA
The DNA here is from genome assembly GCA_036265775.1 of Ktedonobacterales bacterium. Classification (GTDB taxonomy): domain Bacteria; phylum Chloroflexota; class Ktedonobacteria; order Ktedonobacterales; family JADMIN01; genus DASWAC01. The sequence continues at coordinate 11,660 of DATAOM010000314.1, forward strand.
AAAGCACGACCCCTGCGCGCACTGGACGCAGGCTCGCCTCGCGCGTCACCGTATCCAGCACGCGGAAGACGGGCGTGCGCCGTGGTGGCAGCGTCTTGAGTTGCTGGTGAATGTCGCTCAGATCCTCCGTGTCGTTGTGCTCGTCAAAGGCGGCGAGGCCGCGCGTCACCATCTCGCGCAGGCCACGGTCGTACTGGGTCGAGGCGTCGAGCAATTCAGCGAGCGTCGCGGGGTCGTGCGAGCACGCGGCGGTGAGCGCCGAGGCGGCGGCCCAGTGCGCGACAAAGCTGACCGTCCCGCTGGCATCGAGCACGGTGCAGCGAATCATGTCTTCCATCGAGGGTTCCTGTCTGGCGAAGGCGGCGCGCGGAGTGGCTATGACGCGCTGGCAGCGTCTTCGTCACCGGTCTCACCTGTGCTAGCGGTAGCCACCGGCGCGCTGGTCTCCTGGCTTGCCCCCTGGCTCATGCTCTGGAGACCTTTTGCGATCATCTCTGGCATATGGGCGTCCGCCGCCTGGATCGCGACGCGGATCGCGTTCTTGATCGCCTTGGCGCCGGAGCGGCCGTGCGAGATGATGGAGACGCCGTTGACGCCGAGCAGGGGCGCGCCGCCATATTCTTCGTAGTCCATCTGTTTACGCACACGGTCGAAGGCAGGTTTGGCGAGCAGCGCGCCGACCGAGCTAATCGGCCCGGCAGTCAGTTCCTTGCGAATCGTCCCCAGGATCATCTTGCTGATGCCCTCGCTCAGCTTGAGGACGACGTTGCCGACAAAGCCGTCGCAGACGACCACGTCCACCGTCCCCGCGTTGATGTCGCGCCCCTCGACGTTGCCGATGAAGTTCAGCCCGGCGGCGCTCGCCGTGGCTTTGAGCAGCTGATGCGCCTCCTGTACGAGTTGGTCGCCCTTGCTCTCTTCCTCGCCGTTGGCCAGCAGGCCGACACGCGGACGCTCGACGCCGAAGGCGCTGCGCATATAGGCCGATCCCATCAGCGCGAACTGCGCCAGGTACTCTGGCTTCGAGTCGGTATTCGCGCCAACATCTAGTACGAGCGTGCGCGCGCCATTCGCAGCGGGCAGCACGGCGCCGAGCGCCGGGCGGTCAACGCCTTTGATGCGCCGTAACGTGAGCAAAGCCGAAGCCATCATCGCGCCGCTGTTCCCAGCGGAGACCGCGCCGAGCGCCTTGCCGTCGCGGACAAGCTCGTGGCAGAGCGTCATCGTGTTGCGTCGCCGCGAGCGCACAGCCTCGGCGGGATGCTCGTCCATCCCGATGACCTCGTCGGTGTGGACGATTTCGAGATCCAGTCCGGTGGTATCGTGCCGCGCCAGCTCGGCGCGCAATGTCTCCTCTGGACCGACGAGCCAGACGCCAATGCCCTGCTCCTGCGCGGCCTGGATTGCGCCGAGGACGATCTCGCCTGGCGCGTTGTCGCCGCCCATCGCATCGAGCGCGACCCGTCGCTTCGGCGTTGCGCTCACATCAGTGGTTATCGTGTTTTCCACCGCGCCGTCGCTCTGCTCTTCCACACCGTTCTCCCCGCGTCACAGTCGCCCGCCAGGCAAATTCAGGGTGGATCACATGGGACGCGGCGAGGCGAGCGCGCGCTTGACCGCCGTCTCCAGCACGTCAATGCTCACCGGTTTGGTGAAGATCTCGACCACGCCCATCTTCTTGAGATCGTCGGGGTTGCCAACACGCTCAGGATAAGCCGTCACAACGATGACAGGGATATGCCTGGCGGTCGGATGCATCTGGAGCAGCTTCAGCTCGTCCTGCCCTTCGAGGTAGGGCATCAGCAGGTCGAGCACGATGATATCGGGCTGGTAGGAGAGGACCGCGTCATAGAAGCGCAGCGATTGCGTCGCTTTGCGCACGTCATAGCCCTCTAGCTCGAAGCCCTCTTCCCAGACACGAGCGATGGTTTCATCGTCGTCCGCTACCAGTATGCGTTTCGCCACGGGCGTCCCCATCTTTCACCCCGCATGCTCTTAAATCCGCGCAAGCGCTATCAGCGTAACCAGTGGTTGCGCGAGCAAGAGCATTGTACACTGGCGTTTCGTGAACAGGCAATTCGTCGCCAGAGTGGCTATAGGAGAGCTATCCCGCAGCCGTCCGCAGGCGATTGATCGCCGCCGCGACGCCCTCTTTATCGCCATAGATCGCGGATCCGGCAACCAGGGCGTTGGCCCCTGCGCGCACGACTTGCGCCGCCGTCTCCGCATGGATACCGCCGTCCACTTCGAGGTCGCAGGCGGAACCGTGCTGGGTGATGAGCGCGCGCAGACGCTCGATCTTATTGAGCATGCTGGGGATGAACTCCTGCCCACCAAAGCCAGGATTGACGGTCATGCAGAGCACGAGATCGACATCGCCCAAGATCTCCTGAAGGACGGTCAGCGAGGTCGCCGGATTGATGGCCACGCCCGCGCGCTTGCCAAGCTGGTGGATGCGCTGAACCGTGCGGTTGAGGTTCGGCGAGACCTCCTGATGCACGATGATGATGTCGGCTCCAGCTCTGGCGAAGTCGTCCAGATAGCGCTCCGGCTCGACGATCATCAGATGCGCCTCGATGGGCAGCGTCGTGTTACGCCGCACCGCCTCGACGACCAGCGGGCCTACCGTGATATTGGGCACGAAGCGGCCGTCCATCACGTCCACCTGCACGCGGTCCGCGCCGCCGGCCTGCGCCTCGGCGACCTGCGCGCCCAGTCGTGCGAAATCCGCCGAGAGGATCGAGGGGATAATCAGCGCCATGCTCTGGCTCCTCCGTATCGTCTTCTACAGTTTCGCCGCGGCGGCGCGGTCGAGCAGGTACAGCAACTCGCCATTCGTCGGCGCGATCAGTTGCGAGGGATACTCTTCGGGGTTCACCGGGCCACGCAAGACCGCCTCCAGCGCGTCCGCCTTGTCTTCGCCCACGATCATGAAGATGGTCGTCGTGGCGGCGTTGAACACCGGCACGGTCAGCGTGATGCGCGTGGTGTTCATCTGCGGGACCTCGTTTGCGATGACGAGCCGCTCACGTTCGAGGAGTCCGGCGGTATGGGGGAAGAGCGAGGCAGTGTGCCCATCCGGCCCCATGCCGAGCAGATTGAAGTCGAAGCGCGGCAGCTCGCCTCCCGCGAGATTGAAGGTCGCGCGCAGCTCCTGCTCGTACTGGTTGGCGGCCTCCGGTGGCGCTAGCTCGGTACGCATACGGTGGATCTGCTCAGCGGGAATGCCGAGCGGCTCGAGCAGCGTCTCGCGCGCCATGCGATAGTTGCTCTGCTCGTCGTCGGGCGGGACGCAGCGATCATCGCCCCAATAGAACTGGACGCGCTCCCAAGCGACGCGCTCACGATACGGGCTGGCCGCGAGTAACTCGTGCAGCGCAATGGGCGTGTGACCGCCAGAGAGCGCGACACGAAACGGGCCCGGCGTCTGCTGGCTGCGCGCAACGAAGAGATCCGCTGTGGCGCGCGCGAGTCCTTCGAGATCGTCATAGACCTGAACCTGTGGCGCTGCCGCGCTCATACGTTTACCTCCTGCGTTCCGCCGCTGGCCCAGTCAACTGCGCCGCCATCGTCAGAGCTTCCTCGAAGATGGCGTCATGTCCTTGCTGTTGTAACTGATCCACCAGGCGCGCCGCATCACCCAGCGCCAGCAGCGAGACGGTCTGTGAGGGGTAGGCGGCTCCGGCCTGGCAGAGCGTCGAGGCGTGCTCCAGGTCCGCCTCGCGCGCGACGGCGAACGAGCCAGCCTGCCCCTGCGCCGTCGCATGCAGGTAGACCGACATCAGCGCGCCCGGCCCCACGGCTGAATACGTCCCGGCGCTGTCCGCCGTGATATCCAGCCAGCGGCGCAACGGCACGCCAAAGCGCGCGTTGATCTCCAGCGCGATATGCTTGCCGTGCGGCCCGACGAAGGTATATTGCCGCGCCGAATCCATGCCGCGTCCCATCGCGCCGAACGGTCGCCAGCCCAGACGCGAGGCGAGCCAGCCAGCGAAGAGGTGTCCCTGCGCCGCGTTCGCCGGCTGATCTTCTTCTCCGGCGGCGTATTCAATCGTGACGCGATCAATGCCCTCCAGGTACGGCAGGAGCTGGCGGTCGTCGAAGAACTGCGCTGTCAGCTCGCGCCAGGGCGCCTGGCGCGCCCAGTTCAAGTCGCTAAACGCGCTGGCTTTCTTGCGCCGCACTAGATCGTAGAGCGCTGAGAGCGCCTGCGTTCCACGCTCGGCCTCGGAGGTGTCCACGATCATCCGGTCGCAGCCGTCCACCAGCGCCTCGAGGAGTTCGCTGCGCCACGGCGGCTCGCCTGCCCACCACAGGAACGAGGGCAGTCCGGAGAGGATCAGCGGCAGGACGGCGCCAGGCAGGTGCGGGA
>DATAOM010000315.1:0-9794 GCA_036265775.1 Ktedonobacterales bacterium
GACGCTTTCGACGTCGTCGCGCCCTCGCTACCCGGCTACGCCTTCTCTGAACGTCCACACCAATCCGGCCCCTGGGCGGCGCATGATCTATGGGCGCAGTTAATGGCGGGTCTGGGCTACGAGCGCTTCGGCGCGTATGGCAGTGACTTCGGCGCCGGAGTGACGACCGACCTGGCCTGGCGCTGTCCCGATCGCGTCGTGGGTATCTGTGTCACCACCGCCTCCGATATTGCCACCCCCTATCCATTGCCAGCGACGGATGAACTCAGCGACGCCGAGCGTGATTTCCTCGCGCGCCAGGCCGCCTGGGACGAAGAAGAAGGCGGCTATCGCCACCAGCAGCGCACCCGCCCACAGACGCTGGCCTATGGCCTCAACGACTCGCCAATCGGCCTCGCCGCGTGGATCGTAGAAAAGCTGCGCGCGTGGAGTGATTGCGCGGACGATGTGGAGCGCCGGTTCACCAAAGACGAGATCCTCACGCTCGTCACCCTCTATTGGGCAACCGAGACGATCAACTCTTCGATGCGCGACTACTACGAGCGACGTCATCATCAAGAGTTCTGGCGGCAGCCGCGCTACATCAGCGCGCCGACGATGGCGCTCATGTTCCCCCACGATTTTCCCTTCCCGCGTGAATGGGTCGAGCGATCCTATAACCTGCGCCGCTGGGTCGAGATCGACCGTGGCGGCCACTTCTCCGCGCACGAGGAGCCCGATCTGGTGGCCGCCGAGCTACGCGCCTTCTTCCGCGACCTGCGCTGAGTTCACCGACGACTACTGCGTATTCGTCGTCCTTGCCTCCCGATGGATAAAGGAACCAGCAACGCCTGGTCAAGGCGTCCGCCTGGTTTGACGCCGCCTTCCCGCTTCCCTATACTGTGTGGAGCGCCACATCTCTCTGTATTCACCTCCCGCTTCCCCTGACGCATATCCATGTCCAATAGAACACCTGATTGCTCGTATTACTGTTGAGCATTTCGCCGTTGAGAGTTCCGCCAAGCGCGATTTGGAACAATCCCATGTCTATTGGAATATCTGATAGCGTCGACCGCGCACGGCTGCGGCTGGCGCGCGAGATCGCCGCGCTGCCGCGCTGGGGAACGCCCGCTCTCTGGGACCGTCTGCGCTCCCATGACCCACAGACCTCCGCCTCGTCTGGCTCGCTCGTCTCCTACCTGCGGTCGGCGATGCGCCGGAGAGGCGCCGCCGCCGCACGCGAGCTCTTCATCCTGCTCCTCGGCCGCATGGAGCGTCTCAACCGCGAGTGGGCAAGTCGAACCATCGCGCGCACGCCGTCGCTACGTGGCGAAACGGCCACCACCGCCCGCGAAGACCTGCTCCAGGAGCTGACCTTGCATCTGTGGTCCGAAATTGCCTTGGGAGACGACGAGGCATGGGAAATCTTCTTCACGCGCGCGCTCGGCTTCGCGCAACGTCACGTCGCAACGGCGTTCATGGAGCGCAACGGCTACTGGATCGCGCAAGGTGTGCGCAAGCCCTCGCGTGGAACCGCCATCCCCTTCTCGCGACTGACCGCCCGCTTCGAGGATGACGAGCGCGCCAGCGACGAGTGGCGACGAGTGGCCACAACTGGCGGCGCCGGAAGATGGCATGGTCGCCGCCGAACTGGCCGACCTGCGCGAGTTGGTCGTGCGCCTGCCAAAGCGCCAGCGCGCCGTCGTCATCATGCGCTACTGGCAAGACGCCCAGGAACGCGACATTGCCGCCAGCCTCGGCGTCACTCCGCGCGCCGTCCGCGCCATGCTTGCCCGCGCCTACGCAAGATTACGCGCCGCCTACGAGCGACCCGAGCGCCAATAGACAGAACACCGAGCGCAGACACCAATCAACGCCACTGTCGCCTGTTGCGGCAGCCCTTCCACTGATTGGCGTCGCGAAGCAGTCAATCCGGCGCGGCAACGCTCCGTGGTTATTCGCTGGCTGACTGATCTTGTGGAGACGCCTGGTCGGGAGCGAACTGCGCCAGCGAGACCTCGGTAGCCGCGGCGAGCTCCTCGTCGCTCGCGGTACCGGAGTCCTTCACGACTTCCGCCCAGGCAAGCACTGACTGCCTGGAAAACTCCACCGCCTCGGAAGAGTTCGCCGCCGCGACCGGGTCGCCGATGGCCTCGCCGCGCAGGAACAGGTCCAGCCCCAGAAGCGCGCCATCCCACCCCGGCCCCACATACAGCGCGCCAGCGCCGCTTTGGGCCATCTCGATCGGGACCGTATGCTCCAGTTCCAGCAGAGCGCCACTCTCACCCTGAGCGGTCAGGCGCACCTCGACCAGACTGGTCGGCCCGCCGAAGGTCACCCTGAACAGGCGTGGCGGTTCGCACGCGAGGATCTCGCCGCCAGCGTTGCCTTCGAGTTGAAAGCTCCCGCCGACGCGCAGTTCACCGCTGATCGGCATGAACCAGCGCTTGATGCGATCCGGCTCCGTCAGGGCGGCCCAGACATCGTCAATCGGCGCGTCGTAGCCGCGTCGCAGCAGAACGCTGACACGCTCGCCAAGTCCGTTGGCGGGCGGCAATACTTCGACCTTGCGGGAGATGGCGTTGAGGTGGCTGGCGATGTCAATCATGTCGTCTCCTTGTCACTGTCTGTCTCATTGTCACTCGCGGTTGGCGCTCTGGCGTCCGCTGGATCAGCGGCCTGTGTGACGCGGCGTTCCCGTTTCCCGCGCGCCAACTCGGTGGCCAGGGCGTCCAGTGGCTGGCTCCAGAACGCCGCAAAGCGCTCCAGCCATGCGTCAACCTCTCGCAGGGGCGCTGGCGTTACTGCGTACAGGCGGCGGGCGCCCTCAGCGCGCACGGTGATGAATCCATTCTCGCGCAGCACGCGCAGATGCTGGGAGACGGCCGGCTGAGTAATCCCGAACTCGGCGTGAATGACTGCGGTGAGCGCGCCAGCAGTCTGCTCGCCATCGGCCAGCAGTTCCAGGATGCGGCGTCTCACCGGGTCGCCCAGGATATCGAATGCGTGCATGCGCGCATCATATCATTCACGACTAATATAAGTCAAGGCTTAAATATAAAGCGTGATATTCTCGCTGCCCTATCAAGCTGATTCTCTGGCGCTCGCGATAGGCCCACAGCAGCTACCGGAGATAGATGACAAACTCGTTGCTGCGCGTGAAGCCCAGCGCCTCATAGAGCGGCTGGCCCATCGTCGAGGCGTGCAGCGAGACCCGTTCGACGCCCTGCTCGCGGCTCCACACTAGAATCGCCTCCATCAAGCGCCGGGCCAGACCCTGGCGGCGATACGCAGGCTCGACGTAGACATTCACTACCAGTGCCTCGCGCGCCACATTCGTCTCTGGGCGTGGCAGCAGCGTACGCATTTGTACGCCCGCGCCACCGGCGATGGCCCCATCCTCCGCCACCACAAGCCAGCCATTGTATTCACCACTGGCGAGCATCGGCCGCATGATCGGTTTGAGCAACGCAATCATCGCCGTGGCGCGGTCGTCGTCGAGGCGACCGGTATCCTGAAACATACGAGCGCGATGCTCGGCGATGACGCCGACGTCATCGGGCGTCGCACGGCGAATGGTAAGGCTCTCGTTCGACATTCTCTGATCCCGTTCAAGCGCATGGCGCGTCAGCGCCTGATAGATATTTCCGCCTGAGCCATTGTATCGGTCGGGACAAGACTAGCCACACCAAGCGAGCGTGCTGAACCGCATCCTGATGGATACTGTAGTCGAACGAGTGAAATCGGCGCAGGCGGGTCTGATGTCCGCATGGCCCAGAGGCGCGGTTTCAACCGCCAGAAGACTCGTGGATTATGGCCGTGGATTACGGCGTCGCGGTCGCGCCAGGTGTCTGCGTCGCGGCCTTGATCTCGGCCTGCCGCTCCTCCACTGTCACCGGCGTGAACTTCGAGTAGCCACTCTGCAGAGAGTAATTGAAGTCGCCGCCGCAGCCCATCCCGCTCAGCCAGAATTGCCACACCACCGCCGCCATGCCGCCGAACGAGAGGTTCTGCGTATCAGCCTTCCAGGCGTCCACCGTGTCGCCGAGGGTATCGCATCCCTCCTTGCACGGCGCGCACATCGAGCCGGCCAACTTCCCGCCCGCGACCCAGTAAACAAATGGGACGGACGGCTTATAGTCGCTGGGGAACCAGTTCGCCTTATCGCTGTTATTGATGTAGATACCAGGAATGAAGCCCTCTTCGGCGATGCGGCTGATGAAGGCATTGACCAGCGCGACGTTATCATCCTTGGTCGCGGGCGCGCCCCACCCGCCAAAGCCGCTCTCGATATCGGCGAAGAGCGTGCGGCCGCCAAGGTTGACATTGCTGTTCCACGTCTCGATCGCCGCCTCGGCCTGCTGGCGACCATAGGTCGTCGGGTCGGAATCACCCTCGTTCGGTCCGCAGACGCCCCAGTAGCCGTGCGTGAAGGCGGGCGTCACAAAGGCGGCGGTATTCTCGTCGAAGCACGCGGCGTTGTGCTGGGTGGCGCCAAGCTCGCCAATATAGTATTCCAGCGGCATACCCGAGACGCGCCCACGTTCGGGTGAGGTGCAGCTATCTACCCCGAAAAACCCTGGAACCGAGCTAGCGCGACTATCGAAGGCGAATGGCGTGATGGAGTTGCGCGCGCTGGCGCGACCCGGCAGGAGCAGCGCTCCAGCGGCCCCCGCCGCCAGCGCCGAGGCCGTGAATTGCAGGAGCCGGCGCCGGCCAAGACCACCATTCGCTCCCGTCGTGGATCTCATCGCCCGCGTGATCTCGGTCTCGGTCGCGCCATGCTCGCGCGCCAGATCGAGATACGACGCGGCGCACGGCTCACAGCCCTCCCGTTGCTTGCGGGCGGCGGTCTCCAGCGCGCGCTGGCGGATGTCTTCGGAGTTGCGGCGGCGAATAGTTCCCATGTAGCCTCACGACGAGAGAAGCGCGCGCAAAGTAGCGGCCGGGGGCATGAACAGGACGGTCCCTGAAGGGTCTTTCGATGTCAGATCATCCTACACTACGGGCAGGGCAAACGAAAAGTTGCCTTCCGGCGAAATCGGCAAGCCTGACGCGCCGGACACGCGGCTAGGACTGGTCCAGCGTCATCAGGACATCCTGTTCGATGGCGCGTAGGACCTGGCGTAACCCACCCAGGCTGGCGGCGCTCTCGACAAACGTCACCACCGCCGCGTACTCCCCATAGGGCGTCACGGAGACCATGCCGCGCTCATATTCCAGGATCACGCCAATCACCAACCCCTGGCCGATCTCCTGTCCCAGCGCGTCCGCCAGATTGAGCGCATTCGCTCCCAGCGCCGCCAGCGCCTCGAACAACCGCTCCGTCCCACGTCCCGCCGACGCGATCAGCAGCCCCTCACGTCCGGCCAGCGTCACCGCGCGGACGCCCGGAACGGCGAGCGCCCGCCCCAGCAGATCGTTCAGCTTCGCCATACCCCATCCCTCCTACAACCACCACCAACGCCGCCATTGTATCGCATGCGCTCTAGCGACCAGCGCAAGCATGAGACAAGCGTGAGAGTAGAACGCAGTCATAGAATGCGGTAGTATACTTGGAGGCGTTCACCCGACCGGAGTGATCCCCCAAATAGCCCAGCAACCGTTGACATCCCATGCGTAGTTCGCTACTGTGATACCCTGCGCTATCACACCGTTACGCCAGCTTTGCATCACACGGGACACGATCCCATTTCCTCAACTGTCCGACCTCGCGACTCATCTCTGTTCCCCCATTGAATGGTGATGTCCTATGGATGATGAGAACGTCAAGAACGACAACGCGCACGCCAGTGTATCGCCAGACACGTCAGATGCGCCAGCGGAAAGCGCTCATCAAGAGCGAAACGAGCACGACGCGCAGGACGAAGCATTACACCTGCTGAGTATCGACGAGGTCGCCAAGCGCACTGAACTGAGCAAGCCGACCCTGCGCTTCTATGAGCAGAAAGGACTGGTCGAGCCGCCCGCGCGCCTGCCAGGGAAGTTTCGCAAGTACAGTTCCCAGGATGTCGAGCAACTGGAGCGGGTGATCCAACTGCGGGATCTCCTCGGCCTCTCGCTGACCGAGATCGAGGAGACGCTCAAGCTCGACAAGGAGCGCGAGCGGCTCGCGGAGCAGGCGCGCGCGCAGTGGAATGAGACGAAGGATACGGCCGTCAAGAAGAACTGGCTGGATGAGGCCAGACGTCTCAGCCAGCGACAGCTCGACGATGTTGAGAAGCAGTTGGGGGCCGTCCAGGGCAGGATTGAAGGTCTGGAGCGTCTGCGCGACGAGATACAGTCGCGCCGGGCGCGCATTGACGAGCTGAAGAAACGCATCGAGGAGACCGAGCGCGAACTCGACGAAGCCAGATGATGACGGCGAAATGAAACGGGTGGGGCATGGCAGGGGATGACGACGTGACGCCACCGGACGCTGGCCTGGACGCCAGCCTGGGTGGGGCGACGCCTGATCGCCCACGCCTTGGGCTAACCCGGCGCGAATTGCTGGCGACGGCGGCGGTGGTCTCGGCGGCTGGACTCGCGGCCTGCGCCCCTTTCCCATCACTCGACGCGAAGCCGACGCCCGTTCCCTTCTCGCTCAACCGTCCCGTGCGCGTCGCGGCGGACGCCACCGTTCCCGCCGCGCTCGTCCAGGCGGCGACCGCGCGCCTCAGCGGCGTCGCCGGGATCACCAGCGCCGAGCCTGCCACCCAGACGCCCGACCTTGTCCTGACCTATGGCGCCGCGCCGCAGGGCTACACCGCCGTCGATCTCGGCGCCAGCCCGCTCGCGCTCTACACCCACCTGCGCGTCCCCGTCGATAGCGTCACAGCCGACCAGGCGCGCAAGCTCCTCGCCGGAGACGCCAGCAACTGGAACCAGGTCGGCGCCCCCTATAGCCTGCCCGTCACCCTCTATGCCGCGCAAGGCCTGAACGCGCCATCCGGCGTCACGCTCGCCGGGAACGCCAAATCCGCCGCCAGCGTAGACGAGCTAATCACAGCGGTGCGTGGCAAGCCCGGCGCGCTCGCCTTCGCGCCCACCGAGGCCGCCGACTGGCGTGTGCGCAACCTCGGCGTTGACAACATCTTCCCCGCGCAGGGCAAGGGCGATCTCTCGAAGGCCACACTCCCCGCGCTGACCCTGCGGCTGGCCGTCAGCCAGGAGATGGTGAGCAAGGGGCTCGACACGCGCACTGTGGCCAACGCGCTCAAGTCGCTGCTGGTAGCTGGCGCGACGACCGTGGATATGGTCGTCGCCGGCGACATCATGCTGGGACGCGGCGTCAACAACAAGATGGTCAGCTACGGCGACTACAGCTACCCGTACAAGGGCATCCACGACGAGCTACAGAGCGCGGACTACCGCATCGCCAACCTCGAATGTACTGTGACCGACCTCACGCCCGTGCCGACCGACCCAGCCACTTTTTACTTCGTATCGTCGAAGAAGGCGGTCTCTGGGCTGGTCTACGCCGGCTTCCAGACGCTCACCGTGGCGAACAATCACGCGAACGGCCCCGGCGGCCATCCAGCCTTCAGCGACATGCTCAAGAACCTGCGCGACGCCAACATCAGCGTCATGGGCGGCGGCGACACCCTCGCCGAGGCGCGCACGCCATCCACGCAGACCATCAAAGGCGTCAAGTTCGCGCTGCTCGGCTATCACAACTACGCCGAAGTCGCGGCGCAAGGCCCCGCCGCCACCGACACCTCCTGGGGCCTGGCCCCGGCCAAGGTCGCCCTGGTCACGGAAGACGTCACCAACGCCCGCGCTAAGGCCGACATCGTCATCCCCTACTTCCACTGGGGCATCGAATATACCAAGGTGCCGACCAAGATTCAGCAGACGCTCGCTCGCGCCGCCATCGACGCCGGAGCCGACATGGTCCTCGGCAACCATCCCCACTGGACACAGGGCATCGAGGAGTACAAGGGCAAGCTCATCATCTACTCGATGGGCAACTTCGTCTTCGACCAGGACTGGTCCCGTCCAACGCTGGAGGGCATGCTCATTCACTTCTACTGGCGCGACCGCGCGCTCGTCGGCGTGCGCTTCGTCCCTACCCTCGACCGCGACCGCTGCCAGCCGCGCGTGATGACGCAGGCGGAGGGCGTCGGCGTCTTCCAGCGCATGTGGTCGGGAACCGACATCCTCGCCTCCGGCGTCTACGGCCCCGAGTTCGAGCCTTAGCCCGACGTCCGAAGACATAGCTGGAGTTAAGCCAGGTAATTCAGGCGGCCTCAGCCTCTTCCAGGCGCTTCCCGCCTAGCGCTGTGATAACGACATGGCGCGGCCACGTTTTCCCATAAATTAGGAAGATACCATAACATCCATCCGCCTGTCACACCCGGTGACTTCCTCTTGAGTACGCGCGTCGTAGGGATCAGACGGCGGGCTGTGCGATGCGCGCCGGTTCCCTTATGAACCCGCATCAGGTAGATGCGGGACGGAAGGTGGGCCGAAGGGTGACGACTCCGCAGCCAAAAGACAGCGGCTTCTCAGGCAACCCCACCCAGCGGTGAGGTTAGCGCCTGAAGGCTCCGTCCGAGCCGTAACACATTCTGCGACGCATTGAGATCACGATCAGCCACATAGCCACAGGAAGGACACCGATGCACACGATCACCGAGCGTCTTGCGTTGCTCTGGTGTTTCGGGCAGGGCTCCACAGGCGCTACATTGCTGCGTTGTGTTGGCGGCTGGAACCGCAATCACCTGCACGCCGGCCCCTTCCGCCTTGCTGTGCAGGACGCTGAGGAACTGGCCCCAGCCGACATCATGCGTGGATTTCGCCAGGCGCGTGCGCGCGATGCCCTGAATGTTCAAGGCTTCATGCGCGATCATGCCATGTTGGCTGATGAGTTGGCGCGCGACCTGATGATGAAAGTTGCGCCGCTGATTGCTGACGTGCAAATGTTGCTTCGCCAGCAGTTTGACCGCCTTCTTGCGCCGATTGCTCCCCTTCTGCTTGCGCGCCACCGCCCGCTGCGAGCGCCTCAGCGCCGCTTGCGCCTTGCGGTAGTAGCGCGGCGGAGGAATCGCGCGCCCATCCGCCGTCACCAGGAAGACCTTGAGGCCCAGATCAATCCCGGTGGCAGGCAGGGGCGATGGCGCTATCTCGACATCGGGCAGATCGCAGGAAAAGACGACGTGCCAGCCATCGGCCTCACGCTTAAAGGAGATTGTCTTGATTGTGCCTTCGACAGGCCGGTGCAGTTTGATCTTGATCTGCCCAATGTGCTGGAAATAGACCCGTTCACCGTCGAGCTTGCAGCCGTCGCCATAGGCGGGAAACTCCACCGTATCAAAGCGATTCATTCCCTTGAAGCGCGGGTAGCCCGGCGTCTCTTCCGCTTTCAACCTGCGAAAGAAGGCCTGGAAGGCTCTCTCCAATCGGCGCAAGGTGGCCTGGCAACTGGAGAAGTTCGTGCGAGCCAGAAACGGATTGGTGGCGCGCTCGTCCTTCAAGCACGCCGATTGGTCGCCATACGATACCGACTCTCGTCGCTCATCCCAAGCAGCCTTGCGTTCAGCAAGCGCCCGATTGTAGAGGCGGCGGTGCTCCAGCATCTCAGCCAGCGCCTGTTCCTGTTGCTCCGTCGGATACAGGCGGTACTTGAAGGCCTTACGCACTCTAATCTGCTCCTGCTGGTGACACCTTGCTGGAAGGACTCTCAAGTCATACACCAGTCACACCTGCGGCAGTATAACAGGTCGTTCGGCTATTTGCCAGTACGAGGAAAGGAGAGGGGCAGCTTCCTCCGTCATCTCAAGCAGACGGTCCTTGCTGCCTAATTCTTATGGACCACAGACTCTTTCAGCATGGAC
>DATAOM010000316.1:0-9356 GCA_036265775.1 Ktedonobacterales bacterium
GACACCCCGCGCGCGAATGATGCGCAACGAGACGCTGCGCAGCAGATGGTACTCCTTGTCGGAGAGCGTCTGGCTCGGCGCGACGACGATGCTATCGCCGGTATGCACGCCCAGCGGGTCGAAGTTCTCCATGTTGCAGACGGTGATGCAGGTGTCGGCGCCGTCGCGGATAACCTCGTATTCGATCTCCTTCCAGCCGCCGAGGTACTGCTCGACGAGTATCTGGCCGATCGGGCTGGCCTGCAAACCGCGCTCGGCCACGCGCGCCAACTCTTCTGGCGTCCGCGCGACGCCGCCACCGGAGCCGCCGAGCGTGTAGGCCGGGCGAATCACGATGGGATAGTCAATCTCGCCAGCGCAGCGCAGCGCGTCCTCGACCGCCGTCGCCGTCTCGCTTGGCAGCGTGGCGATATCTAGACTGATGAGCAGCTGGCGGAACAGCTCGCGGTCCTCGGCCTTGCGAATCGTCTCCAGCGGCGTGCCAAGCAGTTCAACATTGAACTCGTCCAGAACACCCGCTTCGGCCAGCTTGACGGCCAGGTTCAGCCCCGTCTGCCCGCCAAGCGTCGCCAGTAGCCCATCGGGACGCTCGCGCGCGATGACGCGGCGCACGACCTCGACGGTCAGCGGCTCGATGTAGGTGACGTCGGCCATGCCCTCGTCGGTCATGATCGTGGCGGGATTCGAGTTGACGAGGATGACGCGCTTGCCCTCCTCGCGCAGCGCACGGCAGGCCTGCGTCCCGGCGTAGTCGAACTCCGCCGCCTGGCCGATCACGATTGGACCGGAGCCGATCACCAGCACGCTCTGGATGTCATCCCGCCGCGGCATGCGTCTTTACTCCTTATGTTATGCGAGCGCCAGATCGTCTGGAACACGCTTCTCGTAGCGCGCGGCGGCGCGATGGCCTAGCGCGACATCACCTCGATGCGCGAAACCTGCCCGCCCGTAGTACGCGCGCAGCTCCGGGTTGTCGGCGTTGCAGTCCAGCCGGACGTAGGAGCGCCCGGCGGCCTCGGCGGCGCGTTCGGCCCAGCGCAGCAGCGCCAACCCTACGCCCTTGCCGGCGAAGTCGCGGTGTGTTGACAGCCCATGGACGTAGACGGCGTCCCATGGCGTCTGGCCCCAGGTTTTGGTATCCTGCCACTCCAGCGTGATCTTGCCGGCGCGCTCGCCCCGCCAGCGCGCAATCCAAGCCTCCCCACGCATGATCGTCTCGGCGAAGATGTCGCGCAGGGGACGTGGCGCGCTGCCACCGGGACGCCCAATCGCATCGCTCCATGCGCTGGCGCTGGCGTCAATCTCGAGAAGCGCTTCCAGATCCGCTGGTCCCGCAAGCGCAATAGAGATGTCAGGCGTCTCGTCCCATGCGCCCCAGAGTCGCTTCTCGTAGAGGTTGACCGGATTGTAGACGCCGATGGCGCGCCGATAGGCGAAGCCCGCGCGGCGGTAGTAGTCGTTGAGCGATTCGTTCCAGGCGACGCAGTCCAGCCGCAGCCACGTCTTCCCTGCCGCGATGCAGGTCCGCTCGACCCAGGCGAGTATGCAGCGCCCCAGTTGGATGCCACCGAAGGCGCGGCGGATGGCGAAGTCGTGCAGATAGCCCGCATCGGGCGGCTGCGCGCCCCAGACAACGGGATCGTTCTGCATCAGGGAAAACGTTCCCGCAGGCTCGTCGCCACGCCAGACCAGATACATCTCGCCTGCCGCGATGGCCTCCTCCAGCAGTGTCACATCGAAGCGCCCCGGCTCCCACTGATAGATCTCACGCGACTCCAGCCAGGTCGCCGCCTCGTCCATCACGTCGAGCACGGTGTCACGCTCGTCCGCGCGCGCCAGCCTAATGGTGAACTGCCCACCTGGCGTCTCGATGATACTTTCCACGCTCACTCCGCTTGCCTCACTGCGACGCGCTTCTCATGTAGGCTGCTGCGCCAAGAGGGGTCGTCCTCCCAGGCCTTTTCGCCAACACAGCGAAAACCGGCGTCTTCGTAGTATGCGCGCAGTTTGGCGTTATCTGCCATACAGTCCAGCCGCAGGTATATTCTGCCACGGGTTGTCACCTGCTCCTCGGCCCAGCGCAGAATCGCGCGTCCGATGCCGCGTCCGGCGTACGCGCGCAGAACACGCAGCCCATGCAGGTACAGCGCGTCGTCTAGTCGCGCGCCCCATGTGTACTCGTCGGCCTCCTGCAGGATCGCCATGCCGACTGGGACATCATCCAGCCGCACAAGATAGACCTCGCCGCGCTCAATACATGCTATAAGCCGCTCGCGTGGAAACGTCCCCGGCTCCCACTGGCGGATGCCACGCGACCAGAGCCAGCGCGCTACATCTTCATGGATCTCGATCAGCAGATCCGTCTCAGCCAGCGTCGCGCGCTCGATGACGATCTCGCTCACGCTAACTAACCCGCGCCAGTGGCCGTCGCCGCGCCGCCCGATGTTGCCGCGCGTACTCGGCGAACTGATCGAAGAGATACTGGTTGTCCTCCGGGCCTGGGGCGGCTTCGGGATGGAACTGGACCGAGAAAATGGGCAAGGTCTCGTGCGCCAGCCCCTCAACACTGCCATCCGAGAGGTTGACGTGGCTGACGTAGAAGCCGCTCGCCGCCGGAAGGCTCTTCTCCTCGACCTGAAACGTGTGGTTCTGCGAGGTAATGGTGACGCGGCCTGTGCGCTCCTCGCGGACGGGATGGTTCGCGCCGTGATGGCCGAAGGACAGGCGGCTTGTGCGCCCGCCCGCCGCCAGCGCGAGTATTTGATGCCCCAGGCAGACGCCCATCAGCGGGATGCGTCCATCCAGCAGAGTGCGCGTCAGCGCGATCAGGCTCGCTACGCTCTCAGGGTCGCCTGGACCGTTCGCCAGCAGCACACCGTCGGGCGCGAACTTATGTAGCCAGGCAAGGTCAACATCGTGCGGCGCGATAGTCACGTCGAGGCCACGTTCGGCGAGACTGCGCGCAATGTTGCGCTTGAAGCCGGTATCAATCAGCGCGATACGCGGCGCGTCGAGCGGGAGCGCAGGCGTTTCCCATGGATGCTCATCGGGAGTCGAGACCTCTGCCACGACATCCAGTTGCGAGACAGTAGCGACGGCGCGCGCCTCGACGACCAGCTCCTTCAGGTCGGGCATCTCGTTCGCCGGAAACGACCGCAGCACGCCACGCAGCGAGCCGTGCTGGCGCAGGTGACGCGTCAGCGCGCGCGTATCCAGCTCGCAGACGCCAGGAATGCCGTTGCGCGCGAGGTAGTCGTCAAGCGACTCGGTGGCGCGCCAGTTACTGTACTCGTCGCAGTGTTCGCGCACGAGCAGCGCGGAAAGCCAGGGGCGGCGCGATTCGGCGTCGGGGGCGGTGACGCCGTAGTTGCCGATGAGCGGATAGGTGAGCACGACCATCTGGCCGCGATAGGACGGATCTGTGCAGATCTCCTGATAGCCGGTCATCGCGGTGTTGAAGACGACCTCGCCGCGCCGTCCATGCGCGAATGCCTCGTGCGCGCCGAAGGGGCGGCCATAGAAGATCGCGCCATCCTCCAGCGCCAGGATCGCTACCTGCTCACCGCGCTCCATCTGACCTGCTCCTCTCCACAAACGACAATCATCCGTTCGGCTCTTCCGCGCTGGCGTCGTAGACCACCGCGCCGCCCAGCAGCGTCATCCGCACACGCCCACGCAGCGTCACCCCAGCCAGCGGCGTGTTGCGTCCCTTCGAGGCGAAGCGCGCCGGGTCCACCGCCCACTCCTCGTCGGGATCGAAGACAACAAGGTCGGCCAGCGCGCCGGGCTTGAGGGTCCCTGCGTCCAGGTTCCAGGCGCGGGCTGGGCGCTCCGTCAGCGCGCCGAGCAGCGTGGCGAGCGGCAGCCGGTCCGTGTGGACCAGCGCCAGCAGCGCGGCTAGCGCCGTCTCGAAGCCGGAGATGCCAAACGCCGCCTCGGCGAACTCACAGTCCTTGTCGACCGCCGTATGTGGCGCGTGATCCGTGGCGATGGCGTCGATGGTCCCATCGAGCAGCCCCGCGAGCAACGCCGCGCAATCCTCCTTGTCGCGCAGCGGCGGGTTCACCTTCGCGTTGGTATCGTAGCGCACGCCCGTCGGAACGTCCAACCTTAGCTCGCCCAGCGCATCGGCCAGCGGTCCGCCACGCTCGCCCGCCACCCACTCGTCGGTGAGCAGCAGGTGGTGCGGCGTCACCTCGGCGGTGACTGGTAGCCCCTCGGCCTTCGCCTGGCGAATCAGCTCGACGGAGCCAGCCGTGCTGAGGTGGGCAGCGTGGTAGCGCGCGCCCGTCTCGCGCACGAGTCGCAGATCGCGCGCCAGCATGACCTCCTCGCCCGCGGCCGGCCAGCCGCGCAGCCCCAGCAACGTCGAGATCGCACCCTCGTGCATCATGCCCGCGCCGACGAGGTCTTCATCCTGGCAATGCTCGACGAGCGGCAGCCCCAGCGACGCGGCATACTGCATCGCCAGTCGCATCATGCGCCCGCTGCTCACCGGACGCCCATCGTCGGAGAAGGCGATCGCGCCCGCCTCGGCCAACTCCATCATCTCGGTCAGTTCGCGCCCCTCCTCGCCGCGCGTGATCGCCGCGATGGGCCGCACCCGCGCCGGAACGCCTCGCGCGCGGTCGAGCACGGAGTCGAGCATGGCTGCGGAGTCGAGGACCGGATTAGTGTTGGGCATGCAGCAGATAGTCGTGAAGCCGCCACGCGCCGCCGCTTGTGCGCCGGTCGCAATCGTCTCCTTGCCCTCATAGCCTGGCTCGCGCAGGTGTGCATGCAAGTCTACAAAGCCCGGCGCGACGACCCATCCGGCGGGCAAGTTTATCTCGCGCACGTCACGTCCCTCGGCGGCGAGCGCCGCGCCAAAGCCAATTGCCACAACGCGCTTGCCCTCGATCAACACCGCGCCGGGGCCATCGAGTCCCTGACTCGGATCGAGGATGCGGCTGGCACGCAGGAGCAGCAGATCGGCCATGCGGCTACCGTCCCTCCCGTGCGGGGGCAAGGGCCTCCAGCAGCGCCATGCGCACTGCGACGCCATTGGTCACCTGCTCCTCGATCACCGATTGTGGACCCGCCGCGACCGCCGGATCGATCTCGACGCCTTCGTTCATCGGGCCGGGATGTAGTACAGGGGCGCCGGGTTTGGCGAGCGCCAGCCGCGCCTCCGTCAGACCGTACTGGCGGCTGTACTCGCGCAGGCTCGGCAGCAAACCCGCCTGTTGCCGCTCGCGCTGAAGCCGCAGGACCATCACCGCATCGGCGCCAGCTAGCGCCCGCTCGGCATTCGGCTCGACTGTGACGCAGCGTGGCGCGTTCGTTCCTGGCGTGGGACGGCTGGCGTAGAGCACAGCAGTGGAAGGTGGCAGCAGCGTCGCGGGACCGCAGAGTGTGACTGAAGCGCCCATCGCCGTCAGCGCCCAGACGTTCGAGCGCGCGACGCGGCTGTGCAGGATGTCGCCGAGAATGACCACGCGCCGTCCCGCAACGGAGCCGAGATGGCGCTCCAGCGTGAAGAGGTCGAGCAGCGCCTGCGAGGGGTGCGCGTGCCAGCCATCCCCAGCGTTGATGACTGACCCCTGAATCGCCCGTGCGATCAGGTCCGGCGAGCCCGCCGCAGAGGAACGGACGACGACGATCTGCGCGCCCAGCGCCTCCAGCGTGCGCACCGTGTCGCGCAACGACTCGCCCTTGGCGACGCTGCTGCCTGATGCGGTGATGTTGACGACATCGGCTCCCAATCGCTTGCCAGCCAACTCGAAGCTGACGCGCGTGCGTGTGCTGTTCTCGTAGAAGAGGTTGACAAGGACATAGCCGCGTAGGCTCTCGAGTCGCGGCGCCGAGGGATTATCCAGCAGTGCGCGCATCTCACCTGCCCGCGCCAGAATCGCGCGTATCTCGTCGGGCGTCCAGTCATCCAGGTCCAGCAGGTGGCGGCGCGGCGGCGCGCTGAGGGCTGGCGCTGCAACTGTGTTCTCAGTCGCATTCTCAGGACGTGCGGTTACGGTCGTCATTCGCGCGATCCCTCCTATTCGGCGCGCTCCGGCTCGCGGCGTAGCAGCACACCGTCGTAGCCGTCAACCTCGGTGAGGCGCACGGCGATGCTCTCGTTGAGCGCGGTTGGCACGTTCTTGCCCACGTAGTCGGCGCGGATCGGCAACTCACGGTGGCCGCGATCCACCAGCACGGCGAGTTGCGCCTTGCGTGGGCGCCCGGAGTCGAGCAACGCTTCCAGGGCGGCGCGCGCGGTGCGCCCGGTGAAGAGCACATCGTCCACCAGCACGACCACCCGCCCCTCGACCTCGACTGGCAACGGCTCATGTGGAGCGGGGCTGGGGTATCGCGGCAGGTCGTCGCGATGGCTGGTGATGTCCAACTCGGCGACGGGAACTGCGACCGTCTCCAACTCCTCGATGCGCCTGGCAAGCCGTCGGGCGAGAGGCGCGCCACGCGTACGCAGCCCGACGAGGACGAGGTCGCCCGCGCCACCGTTGCGTTCCAACATCTCGTGCGCCATGCGCGAGATCGCCCGGCGCATTTCATCCTCGTTGTAGAGTAATTTCTGCTCGGCGGAATCCTGGCTCATACGGCGCATCCTCTAGTTTGCGCAGGTGCAAAGGCGCATGACGAAGGGCAAAAAAAGACCTCCACATCCATCTCGGCGGATGGAGTGAAGGCGAAATATGAAAGATCGCGTCGCTTATCGAGGCGCACGCAGATGTGGCGCATGGCAGCCCTGCTTCCTTCCCAGCCTCACGGGACCGGTGTTAAAGGATTCGCTTGAACAAGTATACCACAGGCGCGCGACAACAGCAGCAAGACACTGACTAACGTCGCGCCTGCGTCCCACTCGTGCTACGTCTATGCCGGAGAAATGGTTGGCGCGAGCGAATCTTCCGCTGACAGGTCCGTGTCTCGATTCATCACGCAATAGATAAGCGCGGCGACCGGAGGCGTCGCCGTCCCCAGGAAGATCAACAGCGCTAATAACGCATCCGACAGGGGCGCCACAGATGTCTGTTCCAATGCGACGAAGAAGTACACGATGGGAATGACGGCCGCCAGCGCGACAGCGCCCAACGCGCTCGCACAGGCGATCTGCCGGCGCAGCCCCGCAGAGAACGCCGCCAGCGCACAGGCAACGGCGCCAATCGTCAGGATGAGCATTTCGACTGGGAGCGCGAGGACCACGTTGGGCTGATCAATGTGCGCGTCACCGGTCAGCAGCAGCGGCGACCACAGAAGCAGTAAGAAGACCAGCGCGATGATCGCCAACGCCGTGATAGCGCCGCGCTGGCCGCGTATCTGTCGCTCCGCGTCGAGTTCGCGGCTGGTAAGTTCAACATACGCGCCGACAACGACCATGGTCACGAAGGGAAACGCAAACCACAGAAGACTGACCAGGAAGTCCAGGCCTGTCGTGAGTTCCCTCAGAGGCTGTGTCACCAACTGGCCAATCCATGACTGTGGCCGGGCCGAGGCGAGAACAAAGACCGGGACATACAGGATGGTCGGCGCCAGCGCCAGCGACAAGCCAAGCGTCCACGCGCCACGCCGGCGCGCGATCGCGTTGCTCACCGCGAAGCTGCCGGAGAGCGTCACCGCGATCAGCGTGATAATCAGCAACACGACTAACGCGAGCGCCTCGGTAAGGCCCGAGAAACTGGGCCCACCATTGGCGCGAGAGGTCTGTACAGCGTGTTCCCCTTCCACCGCCAGCCAGATCGCGGGGACGAGGCAGGCCAGAACTAGCAGGGTGAGTGTACGGATCGCGGCAGTCATGGCTTAGCGTTCCTTTGCTGCGATGTTGGGTCTGCAAGCAGGAAGACGCAGACAGTATAGCAGCGATAGGAAGCGCTCGCCAGTCACTACGCATGGTACGCTAGGCTTCTTCCGGTAGAATCACGCTCCAATCCGTTCCCTCGCGCAGAGTCTTGCGATAGATACCGATGTTCTTCGTGACATGCATCCCCGCGCGGGTATAGAGGCTGGGCGCGCTCGATGGGCTATCGGCGTCCACGCTCAGGCTGATCTCACGCACACCGCTCGTGTAGAAGACGCCGAAGAGATCATGCAGCAGCGCCAGCGCGAGGCCCTTACCGCGCCAGTCGCGCCGCACGCCGACACCGCCGACCCAGCCCCCGCCGGAGAAGCGCTTGCCCAGCACGGTTCCGACGATCGCGCCATCGCGCTGATCCTCGGCCAGCCGCCAGAGATCTGGCTCACGCCGCTCAGACTCCGTCATCGCCAACCAGCGCTCATACGCCCCTGGTGGCCGCTCCAGCAGGTCACGAAACGCTATCTCGACCGCGCTCCAGGTCGCATGCTCATCCTGCCCCCGAACAAATGCGCGCCCACGCGCGCCCTCCGGCCAGATCGGCGCAGGTGGCGCTTCATCTAGCGTGATCTCCATCACATAGACCGTGCGGATGCGTGGATAGTCCAGTGATTCCATCAGCTTCTGTGCGGGCGTATTCTGACTATCGATATAGTGCTCGACAGCGACCTTCGCCCCTTCAGGAGCGGCGTTCATACGCTCGCGCGCCCACTCCTCGCCCCAGTTGACGAGAAACATTCCAACGCCACGCCCCTGTTCAGATGGAGCGACATTGCCATACACTGAGACGCGCATATTTCGCCGGTTATAGATATCCGCATTGCCCACGATACGCCCATCTGGCGCGGTCACGACGACGGCTTCCTGCGCAAGGTCTACGCCCTGCCAGTCGTCCAGCACGTCCTCAGCCGTCGCCACCTCCTCGTCGCCATACGCCGCGCGACTCGTGGTCATGACCTCGGCGACGGCCCCTGCGTCTTTGCGCGTTGGCGGACGCGCGTCATATCCTGTGGGTAATGGGAGATTGTTGGTGGTCGTCATATCAGGCTCCTTCTGCCCTTGCGCTCATTCCCCGTGGCGCTGGCTGGCTCAGTATAGTCCCGTCAGATGGTCAGCGAGACGGAGATTTCCGCTCGCAATTCGTTGGCTCTGCATAACATCTTGGGCTGTTTGCCGAGCGTCTTCCTTGCGCTCTACAATGAGCGGGCGAACGCAGGTCTGGGAGATGCTCGGAAAGGCGACGACTCATGACGAAACGCACCATCCTCATCGCGGCGCGGCTCTTCTTTGGTCTCCTCACCCTCTTTGCCATTGGCTACCAGTTCGTCTATCTGGCGCGGCTCGGCGTCCTCAATGTGGTCAACTTCTTCAGCTACTTCACCAACCTCTCCAATATCTTCGCCTCAGTCGTCTTCATCGTCGGCGCGATTTTCCTCATCCAGCGGCGTGAGCCTACCCCAACTCAAGACCTCATCCGGGGCGCTTCCGTGGTGGCGATGGTGATCGTCTTCATCGT
>DATAOM010000317.1:0-7868 GCA_036265775.1 Ktedonobacterales bacterium
GCCATCGAAGCGCCTGAGATCGTCGCGGATCGCCTGACCACGTTCTTCGCCTGAGAGCGAACGGCAAATTCACACGTATAATCTTCACCAGGGCGAGGAGCGCCCACCGCGCCGTAGCGCTGACCAGGGATGGCCGGGCGCGCAATTACTCACCATTTGGCTAAAGAAGGATGTCTGCGCCATGTCGCCGCCTGCTCCAGACCCGCTACCGCTCGCCGTGCTCTTCGTCGATCCCGATCGCGCTGGCGCGCAACTCCTCGCCAACACAATTCGCGATCGCTACGCGACGGCGGTGGTCGGCTCGGCGCGCGAGGCGTACGACGCGATGCGCTTTCAGACGCCGACGCTGATCGTCTGTGAGCTGCGGCTGCCGGACACCAGCGGCGCCGATTTTCTCGCGCAACTGCGTGGCCATCCCGCAACGCGCCATATCCTGTTGATGGTGGTCACCTCGACGCGCTCGCTCCAGGACAAGGTGCGCGCGTTTCAGGCCGGAGCGGACGACTTCCTGGTGAAGCCGGTCGAGCCCGCGACCTTCCTCGCCCATTTTCTCTCTGTGATTCGCTTCCGCCAGATCGTCGGCCCCAGCTACAGCTCCTATCGGATCGATCCTTCTCCACATACTCCTCACTGAGACGCGATCTGGTATTTCCTCACATTCTCGCGTTCATGCCGCGCCAGCGATTGACACCGCCTATCCCTCACCCTAAACTTGCCCATAGCTATCAGCGTTCCTCTGAAAGCATGAGAAGCATGAGGTGATCGCGATGTCTGGTCTGCGCGGCATCATCTACACGGTGTTCGGTTTCATCCTGCTCTCCGCGCTCTGGGTCACCTCGTTGACCTTTCTCTCTGCGCGGCCAGCCGCCACGGACCTGCTGACTGAGGCGGGCGCTTCGGTGCTGAACCCCTTCCTCGCCGGGCGCGACCTCGGCGTGACCGAGACGGGTTACGCCACCCTGCAGAGCGCGGCCAAGGCGCATCCCGATCAACCGTTGAGCCTTTCGGTGCTCAAGGTGGTGGTCCCTGGACGCGAGATCATCGGGCGTTCGTATCAGGATGGCGTGCGCGCGATCTATACGCATGTCGCCGCGACGTACTACGACAGCGGACCAGACGCCGTCTTCAACGTGCCAACGGAGCTCAAGCAGGTCCTGCCGAACTTCGCGCTGTTCAACCCTGACAATATCCCCATCCTGCCTGGCGGGCCGAAGGCCACGCAGTTGCCGCCGTTCCTCCAGCCGCTCTTCGTCTTCACCGGCCTCACTCCCACCACCTTTACGGTCTCCGGTCACCAGCGCCTGCTGGACCTGCTGCCCTGGTTCTGGGTCGCGGCGGCGGTATTGGGCGCGCTGACGTTCCTGCTCAATCGCAATGAGAAGAAAATCGCCGGACTGGCGAGCAGCGTGATTCACGCCACCTGGCCGGTCGTCGCCGTGCTGGTGGGCCTGTTGATCGCCGCCAATTTCTTCTTCAAGCAGCAGGTTGGCCCCTACAGCGGAGTGCTGAGTGTGGTGGGACGCGCGTTCCTGCCCACGTATGGTATCGCGCTGGCGATCGGCCTCGCCGTCTACTTCTTTACCGCCATCTTGCCGCGGCTGCAGGCGCGTGGCGCGCAACCAGCGGTCGCTGGCGCTTCAGGAGTTTCCGCCATGCAAGCGGCGGCTCCGAGTGGCGTGCGCATGGGGACTCCTATGGGAACTTCCATTTCACCCGACGCGCCGACGTACCCAGAGATGCAATCCGCAGTCGCGCCACCAGTTCCACCATCGACGTCATCTACCTTCGAGCCGCCAGCAGGGACGTTTGTCGAAGAGCCGCCACAGAGCTAGCGCGTTCTCCTGATTGACAGGCGCCCGTACACTCGGCCTGCATGACCTCGTTAGCGACAACTATCAGCGCTCTACCAGCGTATCGTCTCCGACGGTGGATGCGCAGCCAATTCATGGCCTAGCCATCCATTGTCGGCCTGGCGCGTTTGGTGAAGACTGGGCGCAACCGGACCTTTCCATCGCCGTTGCGCGTCATCAGGATGAGTTGCGTTATCCTTCGTATACTGTCATACATCTCGTCACCGCCGATGAGATCCCTGTGTGCGTAATACAGGTGAGCCCCACGATCATGACAAGCTAAGACGAATGCAGACAGAGGGATGGAGCAGACGAGCATGACGCAGCGCCAGCCCGCCGACGAGATGGAGCAGCCCGCGCAGGCTCCGGCGCCGCGCGCGCCGGAGTCGACCGCTGACGCTACGACGATAGCACAGAAAGCTGGGCCATTGACCACGCGCGGCCTTTCCGTCGTACTGCCGGCGTATAACGAGGAGACGGTCATCGCAGACACCGTCGCGCGCTGCGTCGAGGTCCTCTCTGCGCTCGCCCCAGACTATGAGATCATCATCGTAGATGATGGTTCACGCGACCGCACAGGCCAGATCACCGACGAACTGGCGGCGGCCAATCCGCGTGTACGCGTGGTCCATAACCGGCCAAACCGGGGCTATGGCGGCGCGCTGATTGCGGGTTTCCAAGCCGTCACGAAGCAACTCTCGTTCTTCATGGATTCGGATGGGCAATTCGACATCGCCGATATCGCGCAACTCCTGATCTTGCGCGAACAGGGCTACCGCGCCGTCCTGGGTTATCGTGAACACCGGCGCGACGCGTTCCTGCGTCTGCTGAACGCAAAAGGCTGGAACGTGCTCGTCTCGGTGCTGTTGGACCTGCATATTCGCGACATCGATTGCGCGTTCAAGCTCTACGACACGGCGCTCGTACGCGTCTTCGACGTGACCTCTGAGGGCGCGATGATTAACACCGAGATGCTGACGAAGCTCACCAAGCTCGGTATCCCCTACGTGCAGACACCAGTCCACCACTATCCGCGCGTGCATGGCAAGGCGACCGGCGCCAACCTGCGTGTGATCGCCAACGCCTTCCGCGAGCTCTTCCGCCTGCGGAAGAAGTTACGGCGCTGGTCCGCCGAGATTCCTCCCGACGAGCCAGCGCCGTAGCGCACGGCTATTCGACACGCAGGGCATAGAGACGCGTGTTCCAGAGATTGCTTCCGGTATACTCACCTGCACACCAGATCGTGCCACGCGTCACTGAGTTGAGCGGTACAGCGCAGGCCGAGTAGTCGCCCCAACGCCCACTGGTGTTGTCATGCGTCCCTCCAACGATGATGGAGGTGGCGCCCTGCCCCATTGTGCCCAGCGGGTCGGTTACCTTCCGCCCAGTGTAGAAAATGCTGGGGAAGAAGTCCACGCCGGTGGAAAAGTTAAACACCAGGGTCATGTCGTCTTCATCCGACCCCATGAGTGTTGGCATATAGGCATACGTCCCCGCATTGTAGTACCAGGTGGAAGATTGCGTCACTAGCGCGGCGCCGACCCACTGCGGGTTATGGGCGGAGCGCGCCTGTAGCTGCGGTTGGATCTCGGCCCAGACAATGCCATCCCCTGGCCCGGCGAACACTGAGGTAAACGCTACGTAGAGCCGGCCTGCCTTGAAGTATACTTGCTTGGTTCCTATCCCGGGGTCGTTTGCGCCGCTTCCGCCTGGCTGCGCCGCTCCAATGGGGTCGGCGTACGCTACACCAATATTGTTGAAGGCGCAGGTAAGGGTAGGCTGGGTGGTACTGACATTGGAAAGGTTGGTGAGCGCGCAGACCGTCAGATTGGAG
The DNA here is from genome assembly GCA_036265775.1 of Ktedonobacterales bacterium. GTDB lineage: Bacteria > Chloroflexota > Ktedonobacteria > Ktedonobacterales > JADMIN01 > DASWAC01. The sequence goes on from DATAOM010000317.1 coordinate 3,685, forward strand.
CGCGTACCGCCATAGCCTGCGTCGGTCGCGACGATAAATTCGGCGTCTGGCACGCCCTCCTCGATCGCGGGACTCAGCCGGTATGCCGCGCAATAGCCTCCGCAGGAGTTGATATCGGTGGTGACATAGTTGGTCCACCACCAATAGTTCACCGTCGCGCCTGAAAGCATCGACGCCTTGTTGAAGACGAAGACTGCGTTGCCGAGGAAGGCGCGACTGGTGTTGAACATGGCGCAGGTGATGGTGAGGGAGTAGTATTCGATGCCAAGCGTATCGTAATCGCACCATGTGTTTGGCCCCATGACCGTCGTCGGGATCTGGTACTCCCGGTACTGTCCACCCGGCGTCGGCTGCGTTGGCGAGTTCGATGCGCTTACCGCAATATCCAGGTAGGTGAGGTTTGCTGGGGTGATCTCCAGCCAGCTCACAATCCAGCGATCGCGCATCACGTCGTAGTTCATCTGCGGATCACTAAAGGTATCGTTTCCTTGTCTGACTGGGGCGAAGAAGTCGCTGGTGTAGTATGGGCCGTAGGCGAGCGCGCCGGTGGACGCGCGATAGATAGCGACGGCGTTGTTGACGCCCTCCATCACATAGCCTAAATCAGTGGCGAGCGCTTGGTCAGGCGGAGCGACGAAATCGAGAAATAGGGTCGAGTTCATCCCATCAACATTCTTGGTGACCAGCGGCAAGGTATTCCCGCCGACAAAACTGGCGTTTCTTGTGGAACCAGGTCGCTGCGCAGTAGCCTTCGCCTGGGGGACCCCAATACCCTTTCGCGCGTTGGCTTCGTAGATCGCGCGCTCCTGAGGGGTCATGCGATCAGGATGGCGGTGTGGAGGAGTGGCGCCAGCTTGGACGCCGTGCGTGATAGTAGGCGTCTTGGAGAGATCAACCATTCCTTTCATCGGCGCAACGCCTCTGCCACCAAGAGTGGCGGGCGGCGGCTGATTTGCGGCGCGATCGCCAGTGGAAGCTCGCGCTCCTGCGGCGCCGAGAAAGGCGATAGGGATAAGCACAAGAACGAACAGACAGGCGGAGACCGATTGCCACATGAGGCGCGGAAGCCGAATATGCACGTGAACACCTGCTTTCAAGGGGGCGAGGTTTAGCATAACTTCGCCCTGTAGCGCACCACATTTTCGCGTCGCCAGTCAGACTCACGTCTGGTGGTTCCTCTGGGCAGCGACTGACCTCAGATGCGCGCCTCAAAGAGGCTGTTGAGCGGCGTGAAGCCCAGTCTCGTAGTCAGCGTGGTAAGAGGCTAGAGTCCCTGCGCCTGGACCTGGATGCCGCCGACGCTCAGGCCTTCCACCTGGCGCTGGCCGGTCAAGTAATCGTGCACAGATGCATCGCCGAGCGCGTAATAGCGGACCATCGCCGCTAGAAACGCCGCTGCGGTCTTCTGCTGAGCGTCGCGCGAGATCGTCCCATTCTCGTCCAGGAGATTGATCTGGCCGCCAGCGCAATTGCAGACGGCCATGTTATCAGGGCTGACGAGGTCGGTATAGCCATAGTGGTTGGCGCCTGGAATGATTACCTGCGTCTTTGGCGTTGCGCCATGCATGAAGGCGCTCTGCGGCGAGGAACCCTGATCGGTATCGAGTGTCCCGCCGATCACCAGGACATTGGCGATATCAGTACCCATGTCGCCATCGGTCTCCGGGGCGATCAGCCCATAGGCGAGCGGTTTCGGCCCCTGAAACAACGGCAGCCCGCGCCCGGCGTTGACCACCGATCCGGCGCGGTGTGAGTGCCCAAGCATCACGACGCTGCCCAGCCGCAATTGATTGTTGAAGACCTGCTGGTTGAGAGTAGAGACCAGCAACTGGTAATACTTCAGGAACACCACCGCCTCGCGCTGCCAGTCCGCCTTGGTCGCAGCGCCGCTGATCCAGTTCAAGTCAGGCGCGAGGCACACACAGCCATAAGACGCAAGGTGGCGAAGGATCGTGTCTATTGTGGTGAAGTCGCGGTTGAGCGGGTGACCCGCGCTCGGCTCGATGGCGGTGCGAATCGCGTGGCCATAGAAGATGAGCGGAAACTGGTAGGGGCCCTTGGCGAGCGGCAGCGGGCCATTGAAATGGGTAGGCGAGGGGATCGCTGTGTCGGTCGGGAAGTAGACGGCGGCAAGTATCTTCGATGGCGCTTCGGGGAACTGATTCTTGTCGAGTTGCAGCGCCGGAAATCCTCCTTCACCGAGAATCACCCGGCTGACCTGATTGGGACCAGGGCTGGCGGGCGAAAGATCAGGCGTCGGCGTCGGGACTACTGAGAGGCTTGAGAGACTACATCCCAGCAGCACGGCGCCTGCGCTTACTCCAGCGGCCGCAAGCAACTGACGTCGTGACAAGGCCTGCTCTGACATGCGATCGCCCTGCTTTCTCTATCGAGCGAGACGTTGTGACAGGAGCTTCACGCCGCCCGGTCAAGTTCCTTCGCTCTGCGCAGGATTCTGCTCTATGCCTCCGCGATCACCGCAATCGAAACCTTCATCCCTTTGGCATGAATGGGCAGTTGCGCGCCCTGGCGCGCGGGAGGGTCTTTTGGAAACCACCTGACCCACTCCTCATTCATCCCCGCAAAGTCGCGCTCATCGCCGAGAATAAAGGTGGCGCTCACCACCTTCTCCAGTGAGCTGCCCGCAGCCATGAGAATAGCTTCAATATTTTTCAAGCATTGTCGGGTATGGGCTTGGATCGTTTCTCCCGCCACCTCTCCTGTCGCCGGATCGAATGGCCCCTGGCCCGCCACAAAGACGAATCCACCTGCCTTGACCGCCTGGCTATAGCTCGCTGGAGGCTGTGGGGCCTTGTCGGTATAAATAATCTCTTTGGACATACGCTGACCTCTTTATCGTGAGCATGACAACACAGAAGATCGCCTTATGGTGTCGCGCAGGTATGGCTTTGCCGAAAAATCGAGTCACTTCTGCCGCCTGGTTGGGAGACACGGCGAGTCTTCACCCTTCATGTCTCCCAAGCGCAGACGACGGAAGCGCGACGCTAGATGGCTAGATGCGCGCCTCGAAAACGCGGTTGAGCGGTGTCTCGACGGCGCGGCGGAAGCGGCTCAGCCCGCCCTTCGCAACAACCGCGCGCTCAGCATCGTCGGTCGCCACGGTCCCGATGGCCTCGCTGCCCGTCGCCAGGGCGTTGGGCGTGCAGACCAGCACCGAGGCGCCGGAATAGAGCTGGCCCACCGGGTTGAAGTTGTCCTCCACATGCGCGCCAGCCGCAGGCTCGACCAGCATCACCGTGCCGTCAGGCGCGAGGCGCTCGCGGGTGTACGCGATGCTCTTGGCCGGATCGCCCATGTCGTGGAGGCAGTCGAAGTAGGCGACGAGGTCATAGCCGGTCCCGGGGTAGTCGGTTCCCTTCGCCACCTCAAAGGTGACGCGGTCGGCCACACCCGCCTCCTCAGCCAGCGCGCGCGCGCGCTCGATCGAGCCAAGATGCGCGTCGAAGCCGTAGAAATGCGAGTTGGGATAGGCCTTGGCCATGATGATCGTCGAGGCGCCATGCCCGCAGCCGATGTCGGCGACCTTCGCGCCGCGCTCCAGCTTCTCCTGCACACCGTCCAGCGCTGGAATCCAGCTCTGGGTGAGGTTGGCAAGATAGCCGGGGCGGAAGAGGCGCTCGCAGCCCTCGAACATATAGTGGTCGTGCTCGCCCCAGGACATGCCCGCGCCGGTGCGGAAGTTTTCGCGGATGCGCGGCTCGGCCTTGGTCATCGCCAGCGTGATCATCAGCGCGCCGCCGACATGGAAAGGGCTGTCCTCGTTGAGGAGCGCCACTGCCTGCTCGTCGGGCAACGAGTAGCGCCGCGTGGCGGGATCGTAGGCGATGTAGCCCGCGGCGGCCTGGTTGATCAGCCACTCGCGGACGTAGCGCTCGCTCGTGCTCGTCTTCTGCGCCAGCTCCGCCGAGGACAGCGGCTCACCGCCAGCCATCGCGCGGTAGAGGCCAAGCTGGTCGCCGATCACCGCCAGCGCGACGCTGGCCATAGCGGCGCAATCGGTGATGACTTTGCCGACGAACGCGCCGGCCTTCTCGGCGTCGAACGCTTGGGGGACAAAGGTCGGATGGACGCTCTGCGTCTCAGAGCTTACCGTGGTCACGTTGCTGTTCCTTTGCTGTGTACTTGGTTTGCGAATGCAGCGCGATCCCTGATGAATTCACGCC
>DATAOM010000318.1:0-3685 GCA_036265775.1 Ktedonobacterales bacterium
AGGTTGCGCTGGCCCAGCCGAACCAGTTGAGGCATGTGAGCGCAAATTCACTGGAGCATGATACTGGCGCGGGTCCTGGGAATCCGGGATGACCGCGCCTCGCGTTATTATCCCTGGCGTCAATGGGCGCACTCTAGCGTAGAAGGGAACTGGCGCGCATGGAAGTCGCCACAGTCCTTGGCATACTGGCGATCTTCGTCCTGGTGGGCGCGAACGCGTTCTTCGTCGCGGCGGAGTTCAGCCTCGTCAAGGTGCGCGCCACGCGCATCGAGCAGCTTGCCGAAGAGGGGAGCGCCGCCGCTGGCGTTGTGCGCGGCCAGTTGACTCATCTGGATAACTACATCGCCGCGACACAACTTGGTATCACGCTGGCGAGCCTCGCGCTCGGCTGGATCGGCGAGCCAGCGCTGGCGCATCTGGTCGAGCCGATCTTCGCGCCTTTCACAGGAACGGTGATTGCCGACGAGCTGGCGCGTACGCTCTCGATTGCTCTCAGCTTCGCGCTGATTACCTCGCTACACATCGTGATGGGCGAGTTGGTGCCGAAGTCGGTGGCGTTGCAGCGCACAGAGTCGGTCGCGCTCTTTGTCGGGCCACCGCTATTAGTCTTCGACCGCGTCTTTCGCCCGTTCATCGCACTGCTGAATGGCGTCGGTAATAGGGTCGTACGACTATTGGGATTGCAAGTGGCGGGCGAACAGGCCAGTGTCCACTCGGTTGAGGAACTCTCGATGCTGGTGGCGCAGAGCCGTGAGGCCGGGATTCTCGATCCCGCCGAAGAATCCATCGTGCGCCACGTCTTCACCTTTGGGGATAAGACGGTGGAGGACGCGATGACGCCGCGTCCGGAGATGGTGACGCTCGACGTAGACGCTTCCATCGCCGAGGCAGTCATCGTCGCGCGTACGTCCGGCTATTCACGGCTGCCGGTCTATGAGGGGACGCTTGATCAGGTGGTGGGTATGCTGTATGTGAAGGACCTGCTCCAGACGCCCAATCATGCTCACAGTGAGAATGGGGATGAGGTTGTGGATGGGCCAGAACTGGGTATCCGGGCGCTGCTGCGTCCGGCGACGTTCGTGCCGGAGCGCCTTGCATTGAGCGATGTGTTGGATGTGTTTCGACGCGAGAATACGCAGCTTGCGCTGGCAGCCGACGAGTACGGTCAGACCACCGGGCTGATCACGCTGGAGGATGTGCTCGAAGAACTCGTGGGCGAGATTCACGATGAGTACGACGTAGATGAGGATGCGCCGATCATGGCGCGCGAGGATGGGACCTGGCTGGTGGACGGCGCGGAGACGTACGATCATGTGCGTGAGGCGATCCCGACCTTACCGCCGATACCTCCGAGCGAGCGCGGTCTATATACGACGCTCTCGGGTCTGCTGGCGGTACGGCTCGACCGCATCCCTCGCACGGGCGATAGCGTCGCTGTCGGGCCAAAATGGATCGCCGAGGCAGTGAATGTCGAGCGACGGCGCGTGACGAAGGCGCTGCTGCGCCCAGTTCCCGACGCGCCTCAGCCATCTGCTGGCAGCGAAGCTCCAGATGAGGGCAGTGGGCCATCAGATTCAGCGCCTTCTCAGGCATAATACCTATGCCGCTGATTCGGATAAGAGGAGCAGCGATACTGATGGAACGGAAGCGCATCGTGGAGCAGGGGTACGACCAGATCGCCGAACGCTATGCCGATTGGGCGGCGCATGTGTGGTCGGATGAGCGTGCGCGCTACACGGATCTGATTGTCAGAAGCCTGCCAGATAGGGCTGAGGTGCTGGAACTGGGCTGTGCAAGCGGTGGCCCAACGACGCAGGCGCTGGCAGGGCGCTTCAAGCTCATCGGCGTTGATCTCTCGGCGCGTAACGTCGAACTGGCGCGTGCGAACGTTCCCGGTACGACTTTTCTTCATGCGGACATGACCGAACTGGAGATCGAGCCAGCGAGTTTCGATGCGGTGGTGGCGTTCTTCTCGATCATCCACGTGCCGCGTGAAGAGCAGCAGGGATTGCTTGCGAAGATTGCGCGCTGGCTGCGTCCGGACGGCCTCTTCGTGGCGACCATGGGCGCTGGTTCGACTGAGGACGGCTATGAGGAGGACTGGCTTGGCGCGCCGATGTACTGGAGCCATTTCGACGCCGCGACGAACCAAGGGCTGGTCGAGGAGGCTGGCCTTGTCATTGAATCGGCGACGCTTGAGACGGCGGACGAGGATGGCGCGCCGGTGACGTTTCTGTGGGTGGTTGCGCGCAAACCCGGCGTGCAACGGGAGCCTGCGTGATGATCTCACTAGAGATCGCGGAGATTCTGCCGCAGTTCCCGACCTATCGCGTCGCGCTGGTCGTGGCGACCGACCTCATCATCGGACAGGAGCGGTTACCTGCGCTCATGGATTACATTGCCAGCGTCGAGGCGGATTGCCGCGCGCTCTACGCCGGACTGGCATTGGGCGACATTCCCGAAGTGCGCCGCTGGCGGCAGGCGTACAAAGCGTTTGGCGTGAAGAAGACGAGCTTCCGCTCCTCGGTCGAGCGGCTACTGCGGCGCGTGATTCAGGGTGAGGGGCTGCCACGGATCAATGCGCTGGTGGACGCTTACAATGCGATCTCAGTTGCCTATCGTGTTCCCGCTGGAGCGGATGATCTCGGCTTGCTCAAGCCGCCGCTGAATTACCGCTACGCGCGTGAAGGCGATACCTTCTTCACACTTGGAGAAGACGCGCTTGCGCCCGATCCACCAGAGCCAGGTGAGGTGGTCTATACCGATACGGCGCATGTCCTCTGCCGGAGATGGAACTGGCGGCAGGACGCGCGCTCGGCGATTCGAGATGCGACGCGACGTGTCACATTGAACATCGAGTCGCTGGACGACGAGAGCGCTTCGATCGTGGAAGAGGCGGCGCGGACGCTGTGCAATCTACTGGAGGTCTGCTGTGGCGCGCGCTCCGATTGGGCGGTGGCGGATATGGCGCATCCGGTCGTGAGCGTCGCCGAGCCAGCATGACGCACATCTCTTCTTATAGCCGACGACTATGGACATGCGGAGACGAACTGACGGAGATCACATGGTGGCACGGACGAATATCACCGAGGCCGAGGCGCTTTTTATCCAGCGGCGCCGTGTCGCGCGGCTGGCGACTGCCAACGCGGAGGGCCATCCGCACGTCGTACCTGTCTGCTACGCCTTCGACGGCGCGCGCTTCTATATTCCGCTGGACGAGAAGCCGAAGCGCATCGCCGCAACACAGTTGAAGCGTGTGCGCAATATCGAGGCGCGGCCAGAGGTCTCACTGGTGATTGATCGCTACGACGATGACTGGTCCCAACTGGCGTATCTGCAGGTCGCAGCGCATGCCGAATTGCTGGCGCCGGGAGATGAGAGGCATGCAACAGCGCTCGCGCTCCTGCGCGAGCGCTATCCACAGTACCGTATGATGGCGCTGGAGCAGAGCCGGATCATTGCGTTGACGCCAACGGCGGTGGTCTCGTGGCGCGTCGAGGCTGAGTCCGCGCAGCAGACGAATTCGTGGCTGGAGTCTGGGCGCGGGGTTGATTTTCCCCCATTGGCGCGCGGGCGGCGGCCTGCACATATCCCAGTTGCGACCAGTCATCTTCGTAGCGGTCGATCACCAACGAGACATCTGGCCGCGCCTCGATATTGCGCACACGCTTCAACTGTGTTGCGG
>DATAOM010000319.1:0-13419 GCA_036265775.1 Ktedonobacterales bacterium
TGACGGCCGAGAACGAGAGCGAATCATAGGAGAGCGATGGGGGCGATAGTCCCCTGAGACGAGACGCTGGCGTTGGGCCGTCCCGCGGATGGGAACGGAGCGGCAGCGGTCAGCGAACTGGAGAGATCCCATGTTACTGGCTCCATCGAGGACAAAGCATCGTAAACAGCATCGCGGGCGCATGCGCGGCACGGCGCATCGCGGCAATACCGTCGCCTTCGGCGAGTTCGCGCTCCAGGCATTGGAGCCGATCTGGCTCGAAGCCCGGCAGATCGAGGCCGCGCGTATCGCCATGACCCGCTACATCAAACGTGGCGGCAAGGTCTGGATTCGCGTCTTCCCAGACAAGCCGGTCTCGGCGAAGCCAGCGGAGACGCGCATGGGCTCCGGTAAGGGCGCGCCGGACCACTGGGTCGCGGTCGTCAAGCCGGGGCGCGTGCTCTTCGAGCTGGGCGGCGTGCGCGAGGAGCTTGCCAAAGAGGCGATGCGGCTGGCCGCGAACAAGCTGCCGATCAAGACGAAGTTCATTCTGAGACAGGAGGCCGAGGGTGTCGAAGCGTAGCGAGCGCGTCCGCGAGATTCGCGGGATGGACATGGCCTCCGCCCAGAAAGAACTGGACGAGAAGCGCAAAGACCTGTTCATGCTGCGGCTACGCAAAGAGCGCGGCGACGTGAAGAACAATCGCGAGTTCCCGCAGTTGAAGAAAGAGATCGCGCGGCTCTTGCAGCATTTGACCGACCTGAGCAACGCCGAGCAATTGGAGGCCAGCGGCGCGCTGGACGAGGCGGAAGAGGCGGAAGCAGAGGCTGAGCCAGCCGAGCCAGTCACGGCGGCATCCGCCACAGAGGGTGAAGAATAAATGTCAACGAGGAAACCCAGAGGCACCGCCGCAAAAAGCGAGCCAGCCGCGCAGCCGCAGTCGGCGAAGAAGACGCGCCAGCAGAAGATCGGGCGAGTCGTCAGCGACAAGATGCAGAAGACCATCGTGGTCGCGGTCGAGTCGCTCAAGCAGCACCGCGTCTACAAACGCACATACAAATTTACGACCAAGTTCAAGGCGCACGACGAGCATAACGACGCACGCATCGGCGACATGGTGCGCATCGAGGAAACGCGCCCGCTCAGCAAAGAGAAGCGCTGGCGGCTAGTCGAGATCCTCAAGCGCGCCGAGCAGACGGTCGCGCCAGAGATCGTGGCGGCTGAGCTTGAGCAGAGCGTAGGCCTGACGCCCCAATCGGACGAGAGGTAAGCGCGATGATTCAGGTACAGACGCGGCTCAAGGTCGCCGACAACACCGGCGCCAAAGAGATCATGTGCATCCGGGTGATGGGCGGCTCTGGCCAGCAGTACGGCGGCGTGGGCGACATCATCAAGGCGTCGGTCAAAGAGGCGCAGCCCAACGGCGCGGTGAAGAAGGGTGAGGTCGTCACGGCGGTGATCGTGCGTGTCGCCAAAGAGTACGCGCGCCCGGATGGCAGCCACATTCGCTTCGACGACAACGCCGCCGTCATCATCTCGGCTGGCAATAACCCGCGTGGCACACGCATCTTCGGGCCGGTCGCCCGCGAGCTGCGCGACCGCAACTTCATGAAAATTGTCTCGCTCGCGCCAGAGGTGCTCTAGCGCCGCTGATCGCGACGAGAGTAGTCATTATCCGGCCAAAGGACAAGGGAGAAAGTAGCAAAGAGCAATGGCAGAGAAACAGCGCAAGCCGAAACCCCTGCACCTGGCCAAGCTGCACGTGCATAAAGGCGACACCGTCGGTATTCTCACGGGCAAGGATCGCGGCAAAGAGGGCAAAGTGCTCCGCGCGATGCCTCGTGAGAACAAGGTGATCGTCGAGGGGCTCAACATCGCCAAGAAGCACGTGAAGCGCGGTCAGGGGATCATGCAGGCGGGCATCATCGAGAAGCCGATGCCGTTGCACGCATCGAACGTGATGGTCAAATGCACCGAGTGCGGGCAGTTGACCCGTATCGCGCATGAGCGCGTTCCGATGGGCTCCGACCAGAAGGTACGGACACGGCGCGTCTGCAAGAAGTGCGGCAAGCCCATCGCCGAGAATACAAGGAGCTAGGCGCATGTCAACTAGAGCCTCGAAGAAGGCGTCGCCAGCGACCACGCAGGCCGCCGCGCCGAAGCCGCGCCTGCAGGAGCGCTACGAGCAGGAAGTCATGCCGGCGCTCCAGAAAGAGTTCACGTACGACAACGTCATGCGCACGCCTGCGCTGCACAAGGTCGTCATCAACATCGGCATGGGCGAGGCCATCCAGAACCCCAAGACGATGGAGGCCGCCGAGCGCGATCTGACGACGATCACCGGGCAGCACCCCGTGCAGACGAAGGCCAAGCGCTCTGTCGCGGCGTTCAAGCTGCGCCAGGGCATGAAGATCGGCGTGATGGTGACGCTGCGCGGGCGGCGCATGTACGACTTCATGGATAAACTGATGAATGTGGCGCTGCCCCGGCTGCGCGACTTCCAGGGCGTCTCGCCGGACTCGTTCGACGGGCGCGGCAACTACACGCTCGGCCTCAAGGAGCAACTGGTCTTCCCAGAGGTCGAGTACGACTCGATTGACAAGGTGCGTGGGATGGAGGTCACTATCGTGACGACCGCCCACACCGATGAAGAGGGGCGCCGCTTGCTGCAATTGCTCGGCATGCCCTTCCGGAACAGGTAGTCCCATGTGAGCCGCGGGCGGCGTCTGGCTCGTCTGTAGCTCGGTATCTCATTTTCAGTCGTTCGGTCTAGATATTGGGGGCCGGAAACCGGCGCAGTGGGCGCCGAAGCCCGGTCTCTCGCCCTGGAGGGGGCAACGATGGCAAAGACATCGATGATCGTGAAGTCTCAGCGCAAGCCCAGGTTCAAGGTCCAGCAGCACAACCGGTGCAGCGTCTGCGGACGGCCCCGCGCCTACATGCGCAAGTTCGGCCTCTGCCGCATCTGCTTCCGCGAGCGCGCGCTGCGTGGCGAGCTACCAGGCGTGACGAAGTCGAGCTGGTAGGTGAGGGCCTGAAGCAGCTTGGAGGAGGGCTGGCACAGTGAACATGACAGATCCTATCGCGGATATGCTGACGCGCATCCGCAACGCGGCGATGGCTCGCCACACCGAGACGACCATCCCCGCGTCGAATATCAAGATCGCGATCGCCAAAATCCTGAAGGATGAGGGCTACATCCGCGACTATACGGTCAACCGCGACACGCCGCAGGGGACGATTCAGGTCACGCTGCGCTACGTGGATCGCAAGCCGGTGCTGACGCAGCTCAAGCGCGTGAGCAAGCCGGGCCTGCGCGTCTACACGCGCCGCGACGCCATTCCGCGCGTGCGCGGTGGCCTGGGAACGGCGATCATCTCGACGCCACAGGGCGTCATGTCGGGCCGCCAGGCGTACCAGCAGGGGCTGGGCGGCGAAGTGCTCTGCTACGTCTGGTAAGGAGAGGGAAGCATGTCACGCATTGGTCGGGCGCCGATTGCGGCGCCAGCCGGCGTCAAGGTGGAGATCGCGCCGGATAACACCGTCACCGTGACGGGGCCAAAGGGAACCCTCAAGCGCACCTTCCCGACGACGCTCAAGATCGAGCAGGGCAGCGATGGCGCGCTAACCGTCACGCGTCCGGACGATAGCAAGACGATGCGCTCGCTGCATGGTCTCTCGCGCACGCTGCTGGCCAACATGGTCAATGGCGTCAAGGATGGCTTTAGCAAATCGCTGGAGCTTCAAGGCGTGGGCTACCGTGTCGCCAAGGTCGGCGAATATCTCGTCTTCCAGGTTGGCTACTCGCATCCGGTGCAGGTGATTCCGCCCGACGGCATCAGCTTCGCGGTCGAGGGCGTGAACAAGGTGACGGTCTCCGGCATCGACAAGCAGCTCGTCGGACAGGTCGCGGCGAACATCCGCTCGATTCGCAAGCCGGAGCCATACAAGGGCAAGGGCATCCGCTATGCGGGCGAGGTCGTGCGCATGAAGGCGGGCAAGGCGGGCAAGGCCGCTGGCGGCAAGAAAAAGTAATACCGGCTCGCGTCATAGTAGCGCACAGAGCCATGGTGGAGAACAGAAGCCATGTACAAGAAGCAATACTCGAATCAAGGGCGGGTGCGCCGCCATATCCGGCTGCGCAAGAAGCTCGCGGGGACGACCGAGCGGCCACGCCTCTCCGTCTTCCGTAGCGGCGACCAGATCTACGCGCAGATCATCGACGACACGGCGCAGCGGACTTTGCTGGCGGCCTCCTCGCGCGACGCCGAGTTCGCCAAGATGTCCAGCGACAAGATCGCCGCGCTGGATGGCGAGGATGCGCCGGAGTCGCTCAAGGGGCTGGAAAAGAACCGGCGCGTGCGCCAGGCCTGGCTCGTCGGCGAGCTGGTGGCGAAGCGCGCGAAGAAAGCTGGCATCACACAGGTCGTCTACGACCGTGGCGGCTACATCTACCATGGGCGTATCGCGGCGCTGGCCGAGGGCGCGCGCCATGGCGGCCTGGAATTTTAGGCGCGTGGGAAGCATAGGGAGAGACCGGGGAAAGATATGCCAAGAATTGACGCATCCCGTCTGAACCTGGAGGAGACCGTCGTCCAGGTCGCCCGTGTGGCGAAGGTGGTCATGGGCGGGCGGCGCTTCAGCTTCCGCGCGCTCGTCGTTGTCGGAGATCGCGCCGGGCATGTCGGCGTCGGCCTGGGCAAGGCCACCGAGGTACCGGAGGCGATCCGCAAGGGAACTGAGGACGCCAAGAAGCGCCTGATTCGCGTGCCGATGCTCGGTACGACGATTCCGTTCGCGGTGACGGGCCGCTTCTCAGCCTCCGAGGTGATGCTCAAGCCGGCCGCGCCTGGCACCAGCGTGATCGCCGGTGGCGCGGTACGCGCCGTCGTCGAGGCGGCTGGCATTCGTGATATCCTCACGAAGTCGCTGGGCAGTTCGAACGCGCTCAATACCGTGATGGCGACGATGGAGGCGCTGCGCGACCTCAAGAACTTCGACGCCGAGGCCGCCCGGCGCGGCAAGTCCGTTTCGGACCTCTTCGGCCCCAAGCGCGCGGCGCAGATCGCCGAGGCGACTGCGGCGGCGGCCGCTCTTCAGGTCGAGCGTGAGCCGCGCGAGGAGCGCAGCCGTGAGCGCTCCGGTGAGCGTGGCGGTGGTGAGCGCGGTGGACGTGGACGTGGTGGTGATCGGGGCGCTGGCGGCCCTGGCGGTGACCGTGGCGGCGCTGGTGGGCGTCCGGGCGGCGGCAATCGCGCCGGTGGTCCCCCCCGCCGTCGCTAGTCGAGACGCATAGCGCGGGACAGCCGCGCGTCTGTTTGGAGCGAAGACTATGGCAGAGAAGAAGACGACCGGCGCGACGAAGACACGGGCCACGCAATCGCCCAAGCGGCTGCGTGTCACCTACGTCAAGAGCGCAATCGGCTATAACGTGAAACAGAAGCAGACCATCGAGGCGCTGGGGCTGCGGCGGCTGCAACAAGTCATCGAGCACCCGGACACCCCGGCGGTGCGTGGCATGCTCAACAAGGTCTCGCACCTGGTGCAGGTGGAAGAGGTCGAGGAGGCGGCGCGATGAAACTCAGTGATCTGCGCTCGCCAGACGGCGCGCGCTACAAGGCCAAGCGGGTCGGACGCGGGCATGGCTCCGGGCGCATGAAGACCTCTGGACGTGGCCAGAAGGGCCAGAAGGCGCGCACCGGCAGCGCGATTCCAGCGTACTTCGAGGGCGGCCAGAACCGTTTCTCGCAGCGCATGCCGTACCTCAGCGGCTTCAAGAACCACTTCCGCAAGGAGTATGTGGTCGTCAACCTGCGCGACCTCACCGCGTTCAAGGCGGGGGACGAGGTGACGACGGCGGCGCTTGCCGAGAAGGGCATGATCCGCCAGAGCCAGGCCAAGGAAATGCTCAAGGTGCTGGGCGAGGGCAAGCTCGACCGCGCGCTCAAGGTCACCGCGCACAAGGTCTCCGACTCGGCGCGGAAGCAGATCGAGGCGGCGGGCGGCAGCGTCACGCTCATTGAGATGCGGACCTATCCGAAGACGAAGCGCAGTAAGACGCCACGTGAGACCGAGACGGCGAGCGCGCCAGCCGCCGCGGCGCAGGAATAAGCGAGCGAGGCGACCGTCAGGCAATCATACTCCTGGCGCGCCTCGCCGTTCTGTTTCTGATGACCCAGTTGGGCATATTCGTGCTTATGTCTATTCTCCAGAACGTAGAGATAAGGTACAATACGACAGTCGCGCGGGCGGTATCAGTTCGGCTCCTCCCTCGCGCCCAGGGTCAGCGCTGATCCTGGAACCCTTCGCCCTGCCCGGCGACCACGGTGGGCGACCACCCGGAGGCCTAATCGCACATGGTAGTGTCACGACTGCGTAGTATCTGGACTGTGCCTGATCTGCGCAACAAGATTCTCTTTACGCTGGGAATGCTGCTGATCTTCCGCATCGTGGCCTACATCCCGGTGCCGGGCATCGACGCAACCCAGATCTCGAACGCGATCAACTCGAACACGAATACCGGACTGAACCAGCTCTTTGGCTTGCTGGATGTCTTCACCGGCGGTTCGTTGCAGAACTTCTCCATCGTCGCTATGGGCGTCTATCCCTATATCACTGCCAGCATCGTCGTGCAGTTGTTGCAAAACATCATCCCGCGCCTGGCCGACCTCAACAAAGAGGGTGAGGCTGGTCGCAACCGTCTCTCGCAACTGACACGCTACATCACGGTGCCACTGGCTCTGCTCCAGGCGTTCGGCCAGATGGCGCTGTTGGTGCAGGTCGGCGCGATCAACCCCTCGCAGTTCAACCTCTTCGACCGCGCCACGACGATTCCGACGCTGGCGACGCTCATCAGCCTGACGGCGGGCACAATGTTCCTTGTCTGGCTTGGCGAGTTGATTACCGAGAACGGCATCGGCAACGGCATCTCGCTCATTATCTTCGCCAATATCATGGTCAAGGTGCCACAGACCATTGCCAATGCCTTCGTCTCAAGCAGCAATAGTGGCGGCAGCAGCATCAACAATGGCAGCATCGTGCAGTTGCTCCTGCTCATCGCGCTTGCGCTGGCCATGATCTTCGTCATGGTCATGGTCTACATGGCACAGCGTCGCGTGCCGGTGCAGTACCCGACGAAGCGACGCTTCCTCGCTGGAACGCGCGGCGGCAACGAGACGACCTACATCCCCTTGCAGGTCAACAGCGCGGGCATGATTCCGCTGATCTTCGCGCAGTCCATCCTGTTGCTGCCGGTCGTCGTCGCCAACTTCATGTCCTACAGCAACAACGCGCGGCTCAAGGACTTGTTCACGAACGTCAGGATCTGGCTCGACCCCTCGAACTGGTGGTACTGGGTCGCCTATGGTATCCTCGTCGCCCTGTTTACCTTCTTCTACACCACCGTCGTGTGGGAGCAGCAGAATATGGCCGAGAACTTGCAGAAGCAGGGCGCGTTCATCCCTGGTATCCGTCCAGGGCCGCGCACACGTGATTACCTTGACAGGATTCTCTATCGGATCACGCTGGGCGGCGCGGTCTTCCTGGGTTTGGTCGCCATCGCGCCCGCGCTCTTGAGCCGGAACTCATCTACCCAGGTGCTCCAGGCAGCGTCGCTGTTGATCGTCGTCGGCGTCGTGCTCGATACGGTGAAGCAGTTGCAGGCGCAGATGGTCATGCGCAACTACTCCGGCTTCCTGAGCTAGACGCTTACACCCGACACACAGATGCGACGGCGCAGATGGCGTCGTCGCGGGAGGAGTCTTCTCTCGGACGCACTCTGGCCGTTCGTCACAACGGGGTGGCGAATATACCCTGGCATTGGGCTTGGATGCCAGGTACGACGCGGAGGAAGCGAACCATGACCGCCAACATGAACGTCATCCTGATCGGCGCACAGGGCAGTGGGAAAGGCACACAGGCGGAGCTCCTGAGCAGGGAGTTCGACCTGAAATCGCTCGCCAGCGGCGAGTTGCTGCGCGATGCGATGGACCGCAATACGCCTTCGGGGCAGAAGGCGCGTCCCTACTACGATCGTGGCGACCTGGTCCCCGACGATATCATCATCGGCATGATCGTCGAGCATCTCGATGACCTCGACGGCAAGCAGGGGATCGTGCTGGATGGTTTCCCGCGCACCAACGCGCAGGCCTAGGCGCTCGATGTGGCGCTGGTGCAGCGCGGGCAGCAGGTCAACTGGGCCATTTATCTGGAAGCGCCGCGCGAGCTGTTGGTGGAGCGACTCTCTGGGCGCTACATCTGCAAGGCGAACGGGCATGTCTGGAACATCAGGACGCGCCCACCGAAGACGCCGGGCATCTGCGACTTGGACGGCAGCCCACTCTACCAGCGCAACGACGACACCGGAGAGGCTGTGCGCCATCGGCTGGACATCTTCTTCAAGGAGACGATCCACCTCGTCGAGTATTACGAGGCGCGCGGCAAGCTGATCCGCATCGACGCTACGAAGAGCATCCAGGAGGTCAACGAAGCCATCTTCGCTGCGCTAAAAAAAAATGGGATGACGCCGGTGATTGAGGCGCAGACTGAGCGGACCGTCAGCCAGTAGCGCGCGCCTGCCGAATGCAATCGTGAAGTCTAGGCACACAGCGCGGAGAACCTTATGGACACAGCGCTGGTGGGCGATCTGGAGATCGCTTATGAGCGGACAGGTAAGGGACCTGCGCTCCTCCTGCTCCACGGCGGCGCCAGCGACCACCGCGAGTGGCGCCGGCAGATCGACGCGCTCTCCGATGAGTTCACCGTCGTAGCGTGGGACGCGCCAGGGTGCGGTCAATCCTCAGATCCGCCGGAGATCTTCCGCCTGCCAGACTACGCCGACTGCCTCGCGGGATTCATCGCGGCGCTCGGCCTGGAGCGACCGCATGTGCTTGGGCTGTCGTTTGGCGGCGGGCTGGCCCTGGAGTTGTATCGCCGCCATCCCACGCTGCCACGATCGCTGATCCTGGCCTCGGCCTATGCGGGCTGGGCTGGTTTCCTTCCGGCCGAGGTCGTCGAACAGCGCTTGCGGCAGGTCCTGAGCGAGGCTGCCCTGCCAGCGGATCAGTGGGTCTCAGGCTGGCTTCCTGGCCTGCTGAGCGCAAACGCGCCAGCCGGAGCCACTGAGGAGTTGATCGCGATCATATCCAGCGCCCACCCTGCCGGGATGCGTGTCATGGCGCGCTCATTCGCCGAAGCGGATCTCCGCGACGTCCTAGAGTATATTGCTGTGCCAACCCTGGTACTCTATGGCTCCGCCGATCAGCGCGTCCCCCTCAGCGTCGCGGAGGGCCTCCACGCCAGCATTCCCGGATCGCGGCTGGTAGTCATGCCCGGCGTCGGTCATCA
The DNA here is from genome assembly GCA_036265775.1 of Ktedonobacterales bacterium. Taxonomy (GTDB): domain Bacteria; phylum Chloroflexota; class Ktedonobacteria; order Ktedonobacterales; family JADMIN01; genus DASWAC01. Next base: position 9,326 of record DATAOM010000319.1, read on the forward strand.
AAGCAACATGGACGCGCCAGACCTGTTCAATCTTGAGGTTCGCTCGTTCCTTAGACCGCTAAACCCCTAAGCGGGAGCAGGAGACGTTACCGCCATCATCCATCCGCTGGGTCGAGGTCGCGGAAGCGGTAGCCCATGCCGCGCTCGGTGAGGATGTACTTTGGGTGGGCCGGGTCGCGCTCCAGCTTCTGCCGCAGATAGGTGATGTAGAGGCGCAGGTAGTGCGACTCGTCGCGGTACTCGTGGCCCCAGACCTTCGAGAGCAATGTGTCGTGCGTCATCAGCCGCCCCGCATTGTTCACCAGGTGGTAGAGCAGGCGGTACTCCGTCGGGCGCAACGTCACTTTTTCTCCGCGCACCCAGACCTCGCGGCTGTCGAAGTCAATCGTCAGATCCTCGTCCACGACGATGCGCCTCCTGCGCGTGGGAGCCGGGGCGAAAGTGCGGCGCAGCACCGCCTTGATCCGCGTTTGCATCTCGCGCAGGCTATAAGGCTTCGTCAGGTAGTCGTCGGCGCCGATCTCCAGCCCTTTGATGCGGTCGGCCTCCTCGGCGCGCACGGTCAGCATGATGACCGGCACGCTGGAGACCTGGCGGATGCGTCTGAGCGTCTCAAAGCCGTCCATCTCCGGCATCATCACGTCTAATACGACCAGATCGGGCAAATCCTGCGTCAGCCGCGCCAGCGCCTCCATGCCGTTCGCCGCCGTCAGCACGCGATAGCCCTCGACCTCCAGATTCATGCGCACAACGTCGGCCAGGCGCGGCTCGTCGTCCACCACCAGCACGGTGATGCTGCGCGGGTCAATACGCTCGTCCAGCGTCGGCAGGTGTTGTCTCGTCATCGTAGTCATCCATTTCGTCTCTGTCGTAGGTATCGTCTCCGCCGAAGACAAAGCTCGGCATGTCAGGATTTTTGACGCGCGGGACGCTGAAGGAGAATGTCGAGCCGCGTCCTATCGCGCTCCGGAGCCAGATGCGCCCGCCGTGCGCCGCGACGATGGCCCGGCAGATGTAGAGGCCCAGTCCCGCGCCCTGTGTGCGCCGGTCGGCCGTGTTCTCCAGCCGCGCAAAGCGGTCGAAGATGCGCGCCTGTTCGCGCAGTGGGATGCCCTCGCCCTCGTCGCGCACGCTGATGATGACCTCGTCGTCGGTCACCTGTCCGCGCACGTCAACGCGCGTTGGCCCCTCGCGCTCGCGACTGGAGTACTTGACCGCGTTGTCGAGCAGGTTCATCAGCACCTCTTCGATGCGCTCGCGGTCGGCCATCACCAGTGGGAAGCGTGAGGGCAGCCGCACCGAGATATCGAGCGCCGGGCTATGCGCGCGGAAGCGGCGCGCCACCGAGCGCGTCACCTCGCCCAAATCGAGCTCTTCCGGCTCCATCTTCAGCCCGCCCGCCTGGATGCGCGAGGCGTAGAGGATGTTCTGCACGAGGTGGCTCAGCCGGTCGGCCTCCTCCTCGATGGCTTCCAGCCGTTCGCGCGCGGTTTCCGCATCCCAGTGGGCGTCCTCGCGCGCCAGGGTCGAGGCGTAGCCCTTGATGATGGCGATGGGCGTCTGCAGCTCGTGCGAGATCACCGAGACGAAGGTCGAGCGCAGCTCCTCGGCCTCGCGCGAGCGCGTGATGTCGCGCACGTTGAGCACGCCGCTGATCGGCTGGCCCTGTGGCGAACGCACGGCAGCGGCGGTGACCGAGACATAGACCTCCTGCCCGTCGCGCGCCAAGAGGATCATCTCCTGATCGCTGACGGCGCGCCCAGTAGCGATGGCGCGCACCATAGGATCACGGTTGTAGCCGAGCGGCGTGCGCTGGAAGTCATGTGGGCGCAGCACGTCGTAGTAGAAGCGCCCCAGCGCCTCATGGGTGCGCCAGGCGGTCATCTGCTCCATCGCCGGGTTGAAGCCGGTGATGCGCAACTGCTCGTCAACGGTCACGATGCCGTCGCCGCTAAAGTGCAGGATTGCGCTGAGCTGGCGATTCTCTTGCCGCAGTCGCGTCACCTCCTGCTGCTGGCGAATCGCGGTCATCAGCGCGCCAAGGAGCGCCTGGCGTCGCGCTGGATCGGCCAGCGCGCGGCGGGTGGCAAAGCCATGTGGCCCCAACAGATGCGCCTCGCCGGCCACGCCTGTCGCATCCGCGAGCGTCACGGTTGCGATTTCCCCTGCCCATTGCTCCGACAGAACGACGACGCGTGGGCGGCCATCCAGCGGCTCCGGTGGGCGGTCCTGCGCCAGCGCGGCGATCAGGCGTCGGGCGGCATCAGCCGCGATGCCCGAGACGATCAGGCGTGGCTCGGCGTCGAGCGTCGCGGCCTGTGGCTCTTCTCCGCCGCCATCGCTGCGTAGCGCCAGCACCCCTGCGCCGCCCTCCGCTAGCGCGACGGCATGCCCCAGCGCGCGGCGCAGCGCCTCACCAGGTTTGGCTGGCTCGGGCAGGCTGGTGGGCCATAAGATCGCCATGCGTGTTCTTTCCTGCGAATAGCTATGAGGACATACTCAGGCGCTAGATAATATGGGACATTCTGGGATATTCTACCACCTGGCGCGGTCTGATCGCTGCGCGGCTGATGAGGAGTTACGATTCGTGCGCTTCGACATCTTCACGCTCTTTCCCGAGATGTTTCGCGGCCCGCTGGACGAGAGTATTATCGCGCGGGCGCGCGAGCGCGGGCTGATCGAGATCGCGCTGCACAATCCACGCGACGCAACGACCGACCGCCATCATGTGGTGGATGACTACCCGTATGGTGGCGGCGCGGGCATGGTGATGAAACCAGAGCCGCTCTTCACCGCCGTCGAGGCGGTCTATCAAGGCGGCCCGATCATTCTGCTTAGCCCGCAGGGACGGCTCTTCACGCAGGCCGTCGCGCGTGAGCTTGCTGCCGAGCCGCGCCTGACCTTGCTCTGTGGCCACTACGAGGGCTTCGACGAGCGCATCCGCGACCATCTGGCGACCGACGAGATCTCCATCGGCGACTATGTGTTGACGGGTGGCGAGCTGGCCGCGATGGTGATTGTAGATGCGGTGGCGCGGCTGCTGCCCGGCGTGCTGGCTGCTGACTCGACCGAGGAGGAATCGCATACAACGGGTCTGCTGGAGTATCCCCAATATACTCGTCCATCACAGTTTCGTGATTGGACTGTGCCAGAGATACTACTCAGCGGGAACCATGCCGCCATCGCGCGCTGGCGGCGCAAAGAGGCGCTGCGGCGCACACACGCCCGCCGCCCTGACCTACTGGCGCAGGCCGACCTCACGAAGGAAGATCGCGCGTTGCTGGCCGAGATCGAGCGGGAAGAAAGCGCGCAGGGGAATGTGGAGTAGCGGACCCGGCGCGAAGTCTGTATAATGAGGGCAGAACACCCAGAGGCGCGCCCGCCGCGCCCTGCCCGTTACCGTTCTCAGCAGTCAGGAGAGTTCGCCATGACCTATGTGATTACCCAGCCATGCATCGGCGAGAAGGACGCCTCGTGCGTTGATGTCTGCCCCGTTGACTGCATCCATCCGACGCAAGGCGAACCTGACTTCGAGACGGTCGAGTTGCTCTATATCAACCCTGACGAGTGTATCGACTGTGGCGCCTGCGAGCCAGCCTGCCCCTTCACGGCGATCTTCGAGGAGAGCGCGGTGCCCGCGCAGTGGAAGGACTTCATCCAGCTCAACGCCGACTACTTCAAGGGCAAGTAGCGCATCTGACGTCGCTTTCGGCCCGCATGCGCAGCGCGACCAGCCTGCCCATGCGGGTCTCCTTGTATCTCCCCCTCGTCTTGGCGCATTACTCTATGTTTCCGGCTCGTGAGCGTCCCATTCCTCAAGCGGAGTCGGGGTTGGCGCCTGCTCCAGAAGATTCACGATGTCAGTTGACGGTGGGGCCATCCCCAGCTTCTCGCACAGAAACTTGGCGCGATCGCGGCGAGCCCGGCCATTCAGCGCGTGGCTGCATTCATACCATGCGATGCGCTTCGGCTCGCTGGCCAGCGCGAAGTAGCGCTCCCCGCTTTCAGCGGACACGTATTCGTCGTTGCGCGCAAACTGAAACAGAAGTTCAGACGGCGTCGCCTGGCCGATATAGTGATGCGCGTCAAGCGGC
>DATAOM010000320.1:0-4130 GCA_036265775.1 Ktedonobacterales bacterium
CGCGAGCATGCGTCATAGCGATAGCTCAGCGCTCAGCCTCGTTTCTTCTGTCCTTACAACCCATGCTACCTCATGGAGGGCTTCACCATGTCCGCGTTTCTCAGCTCACGTCTCGCGATTGGCCTGCTCGCGCTCTTCTCGCTGCTCACGACGGTCGCGCTCACGATCGGCGGGATCAGCCTGACGCGCGCCGGTATCGTCTCCGTCCTGCCTGTCACCAGTCAGCAGTCGGGCATCACCGTCTGTGGCCACGGCAAGGCGACTGCCAAGCCCGATCAGGCGCGGCTCTCGCTCGGCGTCTTTGCCACCGCCGCCAGCGCACAGGACGCGCGCAATCAGGCCGCGCAGGTGATGACGAATGTGCTTGCCGCGCTCAAGAGCCAGGGTGTCGGCGATCAGGACATCCAGACCGAGTACATCGCCATTCAGCCACAATACACCTACGAGGGCGGCGCGCAGCGCATCACTGGCTATAACGCTACCAACACCGTTAGCGCGACGATCCATGCCGTCGAGAACACCGGCAAGGTGATTGACGCCGTCACCGAGCGCGGCGGCAACAACATTCTCGTCAACGGCGTCCAGTTCTCCAATGGCGCGCCGGAGCAGGCCAGCGTGGAGGCGCAGAAGAACGCCGTCGCCGACGCGAAGCGCCAGGCCGAGCAGGTCGCCGCCAGCGCGGGCGCCAGCATTGGCCAGGCGATCTCGATTCAGGTCGGCGGCTGCGGCGGCAGTCAGCCCCAGCCTGTTTACTACGCCACCGACAAGGCGAACGCAACGGGCGCAAGCACACCGATCCAGCCGGGACAGGTGAACGTCACCGTAGATGTTGCGGTCGTCTACGCACTGCGGTAGAAGCAGCTTATGCAGTGAGGGCGGCGAAGACATCCTTCCCGTGTGTCTGGATCGCCTTCACCAGTCCACCCTCAGCGGTGAGGGCCTGGATCATCGGCGTGGGTGTCTGCGCCTGGAACTCGCGCCCCGACGCGACGTGGCGCACGACGCCGCTGGCCAGATCTACCTCCAGTTCCGCGTCCTCGGTCGCCAGGTCGTAGAACGCCTCGTCGCGGATGACGAGATACGGTAGCGCCTCGTTGACGAGGTTGCGCTTGTGGATGAAGGCGAAGCTCTTGGCGATCACGGCCTGGATGCCGATGCCCTGCAGCGCCCAGACCGCCATCTCACGTGAGCTGCCGCTGCCCCAGCCCTCGCCCGCGACGACGATGGTCGCGCCGTCCTTCGCGCGCTGCCGGAACTCCGGGCGTACGTAGTAGAACGCCTTTTCTCCTAGCGCGGTCAGATCGGTGAGGTGGCAGAACTCGCCGGGGATGATCGCGTCGGTGTCCACCGAGTCGCCGAAGCGCTGCACGTGTGCGCGGATGACGCCGCCTGCGGCTCCATTGCGCTCGCTTCCGGCGCGCGGCGCGGCCACTTCGATCTCCGGCTCGGTGATGGTGATCTCCACCGGTGGGGCGTTGCGCTGGCGCTGCAAAATCATGTCCAACCGGTCGCGGTCGATGCGGTCGAGCAGTGGGCGTGGGTCGCTGACGCGCATCGAGAGGGCGCTGGCGGCGACGGTGGCGGCGCTGGCGAGCCAGGCGAGCGAGCCTTCACCCATACGGTTCTCGAAGTTGCGGTTCTGCGAGCTGAGCCAGATCTCGCCTTTGCCCGCCTTGCGGCTGGCGATGCCGAGGCACATCGAGCAGTTCGGCGGGTCCACGATGAAGCCGGCGCGCTCGTAGATCTCCCATAGCCCCATATCCTGGAAGCGCTTCTGAATCATCAGGTCGCCGGGAACGACGATGCGCCGTCCGCTCTCCACTGGTACCAGCTCCGCCCCGTCCGCGAGCGCCTGCTCCAGCACGAGCGCAGCCAGCGCCAGTTCCTCCTCGGTCGTCGTGCAGGCGCCGATGAACGCCCCATCCAACTCCTGCCCGACCAGCTCATCCACCGCGAAGACATTATCCGGCGAGAAAGGCTTAGCGATCTGTGGCGCGAGGCTGGCGAGGTCGATAGGATAGCGCGCGATGTAGGGCGCGTCGTCGTCGGCGCGGTAGTAGCGCGCGGCGTCGTTGTAGCCCCGCCGCCTGCGCAACAGCCACGCCGCGACCTGCTCATCCGGCTCGAAGATGCCGTTCAGGCCGCCGAACTCCGCCGTCATGTTGCAGATAGTGAAGCGCATATCGGTGGTGAAGCGATGGGCCGCATCGCCCCGATACTCGACGGTGCGCTCCATCGCGACGGTATTGCGACCCAGCGCGCCGAGCGTGCGCAAGATGATGTCCTTGCCGCCGATGCCAAACGGCGTCGCGCCGTTGTATTCGACGGCGATAGCTTCAGGAACCTCAATCCACGTCTGGCCAAGAATCATCGCCGCCGTCACGTCGGCGCCGCCCAGGCCGATGGCAAACGCGCCCAGGCCGCCATGCGAACTGGTGTGCGAGTCGGCGCCGAGCACGACCTCACCCGGCTGCACGAGGTCACGATAGAACTTCGTGTGCATGATCGTCACGTTAGCATCGTAGAAGTGCTGGATGCCGCTCTCTTTGGCGAAGGAGCGTGAGAGGTCGGCCAGCTTGCGCGCGCGCGCATCGTTCGCCAGCGTGACGGGATCGATGGTGTGGTCCAGGGCAAGGTAGAAGCGCTTGGGGTCATGAATCTGCGGCCGGCCCAGCAGGGTGTAGGTGCGGTCCATGCCGTTCCAGGCCAACTCGCTGGCGATAGTCCAGTCCACACGTATCTGGAGCATGTCGCCCGCCTGGACCCACGGACGGGTCAGGCCGATGGCGTGGCTCGCCAGGATCTTCTGCGTCAGCGACATGGGATGAGGGGTCAGGGCGTCGGCGGGCATCTCTTCGTGCGCCTTTCACAGCATCGTGAACGGTTGTGGGCGATCGTACGCGTTCATATTTTACGACACCGAGGCGAGGGAGCCTTAGGCGTCACTTTCAACATGCGAGTCAGGGCGTCATTGAGCGCGGGTCGCCAGAAATGACACTGCCTGATGACCGTTTTCACCGCCTGGCGGGAGAATGAATGAGCAGGAAATATGGAGTGCATGAAGGCTGGCAGAGAGGGAAATGAGGACGAACATGCTGCGGCAGGATCAGTTGCAAACGCTGAAGCAGACGCACAAGACCGCCACAACGGTGATGCCGCTGGTGACGGCGGGACTGGCGCTGATGAGCGCAATGATCGCCGCGCAGGAGCGGCGCTCGGCGCATGCGGCGACTTCATTCGCGGAGCGCCAGCAGCCAGAGCCGCTGGACCTGCCCCGTGTCGTTCGGGTGACGACGCCCAGGGCGCAAACGCTCACCGCGAATCCGACGAATCCGACAGTAAACCTGACTGCGAACCCTGCCCCGCCAGCGCGTGAGCGTCGTGGCTCGGTCATCGGCTCGGCCATTCGATATCTGGCGACGCTGCTCGGGACATTCATCAAGGTCATTGTAGGCGTAATAGCAGTGATTGCCATCGTGGCAATCTACGACCACCTGGAAAAAACCAACCGCGCCGTTCTCTTGACCGTACTAGTGGTGATCGTGCTCTATCTGACGGCGCGTGTCGCGCGTTCCCGCCAGAAGAGATCTTGAGAAGATCAGCCGGGAGGTGAGCCGCGATGCGCGAGGAATCCAGGCCGGGCGAGCGCCATCCTCCCTGAGGGTGGCGCCTTCTTTTTGCCTGACTCGCGTTGACACCCGCGCCGCGCTGGATGTATACTTGCCTGTGCGGCTTCATGTGAGTCGCGCAATGCCCCCGTGGCGGAATGGTATACGCGGCAGGTTGAGGGCCTGTGCCCTTATGGGCGTGGTGGTTCGAGTCCACTCGGGGGCACCCAGACGGTTGGCGATGGTGACGCGCGGAGGCGATGCGCCTTGCGGCGCGTCACAGTCGTTTTTTGGGCCTGGTTTACATTTGGGGGCGGCTAGCTCAGTCGGCAGAGCGTCTGCTTTACACGCAGAATGTCAGGGGTTCGAGTCCCTTGCCGCCCACCCCTATCTTTACTCATGATCGTGATGCAAGGATTGCCCGACACCTCTCATATGCCCTGCTATCTCCAATTCCAGAAATTCAACGACCCCCTTTGACTCAGTGACGAGCGATCATGCCCTGCGAATGGCGCCATGTGT
>DATAOM010000321.1:0-2190 GCA_036265775.1 Ktedonobacterales bacterium
AACTCGACGACGGCGTTCAACTTCGTCCTGCGTCGCGAGCAGGCGACGCGGCTGTTGACGGTGCCGGAGGGACGCACTGTGCAGCGCTTCATCCGTGACCACGAGCTGACGGTGGACTACCGTCGCTAAAGACTTCAACGACCAGGAAGCAGGCCAGGCCGATGTCATATCCGAACTTCGCCGGAAAGCACGCCCATGACGCCTTCTTCACGCCACAGGAGTTCGTCGCCTATCTGCGCCGCGAGGGACGGCTGCCCGACGACCTTGTGATGCCAGCGGGCATCATCCTCAGCTACCACCCGCGCATGCTGCTTTCGGCGATGGCCGAGCAGGAGATGGAGGAGATTCCCATCGCCGGCTACCGGCTCACGCTGCTGGGCGCGGATCGGGCAGTGGGCCTCTGCACGGGCTTTGGCATCGGCGCGCCCGCCGTCGTCGGCGTCGTCGAACTGCTGATCGCGTTGGGTACGCGCGCCTTCGTGAGCATTGGCACCGCCGGAGCGCTCGCGCCCACTGCGCATATTGGCGATCTCGTCGTCTGCGACCGCGCCATCCGCGACGAGGGTGTCTCGCATCACTATCTCGCGTCGGAGAAGTACGCCTATCCGTCGGCGGCGCTGACCGAGCGGCTAGTGGAGCGCCTGCGCGCTCGTGGCCAGGAGCCACACCTCGGCGCATCGTGGACGATTGACGCGCCGTATCGCGAGACGGTGGCCGAGGCGCGCCAGTATCAGCAGGAGGGCGCGCTGACCGTCGAGATGGAGGCGTCGGCGCTCTTCGCAGTGGCGCAGTTGCGCGGCGTCGAGATGGCGGCGGGCTTCGTCATCAGCGACTCGCTGGCCGACCTCGTCTGGAACCCACAGTTCAACGCCGAGGCAACCGCAGCCGGATTCAGTCAGCTCTTCCACGCCGCCCGCGAGACCTTGGTGACGGAAGCGAGCCAGGCGTCATCATGACTACGCTCCAGTATCGCCCATTCGTGACAGAGACCGATTTCGCGCCGTTGATCTTGCTGCTTGGCACCGTCGAGGCGGCTGACCACGATGGCGAAGATGTGAGCGAGGCGACGCTTCACGAGCAGCTCGGCTGGCCAGGACACAACCCTGAGCATGATCGCGTAGTGGCGTTAGCTGACGGCAGTGAGGAAACGCTTGCCGGCTATGGCGCGCTCTTCAAGACAGCCGGCGATACTATTGCTGACGCCTATGTGGCGGTCCATCCGTCCTGGCGACGGAAGGGCGTAGGCGCGCAACTGCTTTCTCTGCTGATCGAGCGCGCTAGATTGCTCGGCGCTGAGGGATTGCGCTGCTACGCCAATGCTGCTAATCCCGCCGCGACCGCGTTCACAGGCGCTCAGGGCTTCACTCCCATTGCCTCGTATACCCGCCTTGTTGCCGAGGATATGTCCACGTTGCCATCTCCACCTGCATTGCCAGGCTTCCATCTACAAACGTATGACCAGATTGATGATCCAGCGGTCTTCAGGCGTGCCGTGAACCACGCGTATGAAGGGTTGTGGGGCCACCATCAACTCACCGTTGAAGAGGTCGCCCAATGGTTGCCAACGCTCGCGCCTGAGGGGATTCTGCTTCTGGTCGCGGCTACCGACGCCATCGCTGGCATATGTCGCGTCGAGATCAATACGCGTCTCAGCGCGTCGCGCGGGCACCGCACAGCGCTGGTGGATGCGCCCGGTGTCGTTCCGGAGTACCGCGACCAGAGCCTCTACCGCCCGCTCCTACTTCACGCGCTTCACCGGGCCACGCAGCGGCAGGCTGAACGCATCGAACTCGAGTCGTGGGGCGACGCGCCTGCCACGCTAGATGAGTATCGCGCGCTCGGATTTGTCACGCTGCAAGAAGCGATCTCGTACCAGCGCCAGCTCTAAGAAAGCAATGAATCCGCGCGAGGATATGTGGCGCTAGGTCGGATTTCTCGGCAGTTTGGCGCTTTCCGGATTCTTCTGATCGGCCTCACGCAGCAGGCCCGGCAGATCGTATTTCGTGGCGCGCTGCCCAATGGTCCAGGAGTTGACTTCCGCGCCGAGCAGCACGATGAAGGCAAGGTAGTAGAAGAAGAAGAGAATCACGACAATGAAGAACGCGAGCGCGCCATAGCTCGCGTTCCCGAAGAACAAGCGCTGGATTAGCGGGAATAGCAGCTCGAAGAGGAAGACGAGAAAGGCCGCCA
>DATAOM010000322.1:0-5463 GCA_036265775.1 Ktedonobacterales bacterium
GGCCACGGAATCTTGGGCGGGATTGGTCAGGTCGGACGGGCACACCCACCATCACTCCATCAGCGTCACCTGCGTGGCGCGTCAAGCCACCTGCAGCCCCCCGCCCCGATGAAGGCGTCATAGGCGTACCCGCAGGCTCTACATGATAGAAGGAACGAGCCCACCACACCACATAATTTCGCTCGCAAACTGATAAAATGACCCATAGTTTCGACAGAGTTTCGAAAACAAACGCACACTCTGCTCGCTCTGCAGGCCACAGGCGCGGATGGATCGCCATGAACACGGCGGAAGGAGAGGACATGGAAGGAGCGTCGCAGCGCTTTGGCCAGCTCTTAAAGCAGCGCCGTCTCGCCGCTGGACTCACGCAGGAAGGGCTGGCGGAGCGGGCAGGGCTCAGCGTGCCGAGCATCAGTAACCTCGAACGCGGCGTTGCGCACACGCCACGCAAGGAGACGCTTGGGCTTCTCGCCGCGGCGCTAGAGCTCACGCCCGAGGAGCGCGAGGAGTTTCTGGCGGCGGCGCGCGGCAGGCCTCACGCCCCCGCGCCTATCCCTGCGCTCCGCACGCCGCTGACGCCCCTGCTAGGACGTGCGCGTGAGCTCGCCGCCCTCAGCGCCTTGCTCCATGACACCAACACGCGTTTGCTCACGGTGACCGGGGCTGGGGGAGTGGGGAAGACCCGCCTTGCCCTTGACCTTGCCCTTGCGCTGGCGCGCGACGCCTGGGACACCTTCCCAGACGGCTTGGCCCAAATCGAACTGGCGACGGTGCGCGATCCCACTCTGGTGGCGGCCGTGATCGCAGGCGCCCTCAACGTGCGGGAGGCGAACCAAACGCTGTTCGCCGATGTCCTCATCCAGCGCTTGCGCGACAAAAAGCTACTCCTCTTGATCGACAATTTTGAGCACCTGCTCGGGGCAGCCCCGCTGATCTCCGACCTCCTGGCCACGTGTCCCGGCCTCAAGATCCTGCTGACGAGTCGCGCGCCGCTGCGCCTGCGCGGTGAGCAGGAGTATCCACTCTCCCCACTCGCGCTGCCCTCCGCCGCCGAGGCGGCGTCCCTCGCCACCCTGGCCGACGTCGCTTCGGTACGCCTTTTTGTCCAGCGCGCCCGCGCGGTCCACCCACACTTCGCCCTCGACGCCTCCAACGCTGGCGTCGTCGCCGCCATCTGTGCGCGACTCGATGGGCTGCCACTCGCCATCGAACTGGCGGCGGCGCGCAGCAGGGTCTTTTCACCCCAGGCGCTCCTCGCGCAGCTCGATGCGTCGCGCATGCCCGTCCTGACTGGGGGGCCGCGCGACCTGCCCGCGCGTCAGCGGTCGCTGCGCGACACGTTTGCGTGGAGCTACAGCCTCCTGCCACTGGAGACGCAGGCGGCCTTTCGCCGACTCGCCGTCTTCGCGGGAGGCGCGACACTTGACGCCACGGCGACGGTATGCGCAATAAGAGGAGAACACGACGAGCTAGCGATTCCCACGATCCTCGATGCGGTATCTACGCTAGTGGAGCACTCCCTGCTCCAACGAGATGATGGCGACGGAGACGATGGCGACGGCGAATCGCACGGCGGTCCGCACGGCGGTCCGCGCTTCGTCATGCTCGAGACGGTGCGCGAGTATGCGTCGGAGCTCCTACGCGCGCGCGACGAGGAGGCAACGACGTCTGAAGCGCACGCAGCCTACTATCTGGCCTTGGCCGAAGGCGCCGAACAACGCCTGCAGGGACCGGAGGTCGGCGCCTGGGTCAGCAGACTGGAGAAGGAGATCGGCAATCTCCGCGCCGCGCTGCAGTGGGCGGCGGAACGAGGCGAGGCGGAGCGTGGCCTGCGCCTGGCCGTGGCGCTCCGTCGCTTTTGGGACCTGCGCGGGTATTTAAGCGAGGGACGGGCGTGGCTGGAACGTTTCCTGGCGCTCGCGGGTGGGGACTCACACGCGCTGCCGCCGCCGGCGCGCGCGAGCGCCCTCAATGCGCTTGGGGTCTTGGCGGCCGCACAGAGCGACTACCCGCGAGCGCTGCTCTGCCATGAAGAGGCGCTTGCCCTGCGTCGGCGTCTGGGTGATCGGGACGGGATCGGCTCCTCGCTGAATAACCTGGCGCTGGTGGCCAACAACCAGGGAGCCTATGCGCGCGCAGAGCAGCACTATCGCGAGAGTCTGTCCATTGCGCGGGAGATCGGGAACACCTGGGCGGTCACCGTCGTCCTCACGAATCTTGGCCATGTGGAAATGAACCGTGGCGACTATCAACGCGCGGTCGAAACGCTGGCGGAAGGCCTGGCGCTCGCCCGCCAGCTGAATGACCCGCGGCGAGTCGCAGGCCTTCTCCTCAATCTCGGGCTCGCCTACGGCGAGCAGGGTGCGTACACATCAGCTGAGCGGTGTCTGGGTCAGGCCCTCGAGGTATCACGAGCGCTCGGGTACCGACATGGCATCGCTGGCGCGTTACAGAATCTGGGCGACCTGGCCTACTGGCAGGGCGATCTTTCCCGCGCGAGGACGCTGTGCGAAGAGAGCTTGGCGTTACTGGAGGAACTGGGGGAGCGGCGCAATCTGGCTGATCCGTTGAGCACGCTGGGTGCAATCGCTCACCGGAGCGGGGATCTCGCACGCGCCTCGGCCCTCCAGCAGCAGAGCCTGGCCATCCGCCGCGCCTGCGACGATGGGCGGGGCATCGCTATCTCCCTCCGGTATCTGGCGCACCTGGCCCTTGACCAGGGCGAGCTGGCCCAGGCGGAGCAGCGCTACCGGGAGAGCATGATGACCCAACAGTCGCTGGAGGACAAACGCGGCGGCATCGCCTGCCTCGAGGGGATTGCAGGAATGCTCCATGCACAGGGAGAGGTCGAGCGCGCGGTGCGGCTCTACGCTGCCGCCAGCGCCGCACGCGCCGCTCTCGGCGTTCCCCTCGCACCCGTTGAGCGTCCGGCCCATGATGGTCTGGTGGCCGCGCTGCGCACCAGCTTGGACAAAGAGCGGTTTCTGAGGGTCTGGGCGGAGGGCGAGCTGCTGACGCTCGATGAGGCGCTCACCGTGGGCGCCGATGCGAATGGTGAGGCGGCGCACGACGCCGACAGTTCCATGGGACCGGCCATGAGTGATTGAGCCCACGCCCCCGGGCGCCGCTCCTCTGAGCGCCACGACGCAGGCGGTGGTGTCAGCTTTCAATACCGTTTGCCATGTTGAATACTGTATGCCATGTGGCGCCGAGCCTGCTTCGTACCACTCTGGCACAACGGAGCACTGTGTTACCGTGACGCCTTCTCATCTGATTGTTCGCGTGTACGTCGGCGATGGCAGCGGTGGATTTTGCGGTATACTTCCAAGACTCGGGCGGTAGAGCAACAGCAAGGAAAGCGGTGCTCAGATGAGTTTGCCCTGTTATGCGTGCGGAGAGCCCGCCGACTACTCCTGTGTCGCAACGGACTGCGACCACCAGATGTGCCAGGAGCACAGTATTGTGAGTATGACTGGGTTCGTTGAGCCTTTGCCAGATAGCGAGATTGAACCGCCCGACCGCCAGTATTACTGTCTGGACCACGCCGACCTGGCGCAGATGTAGCGCGTTGAAGTTCACCAACGTAGGGCATGGCACCTGGACGCGGCAATGGACCAGGTGCGGCGGTTGCTGGTGAAGCAGGCGCACGAACGATATCGTTCACTCGCGTCCAAGGCGTAAGATAAACCAGCCGCTTCATTTCTGAGTGCGTGGGGAAGAGCGCAGCATGGACGAACAGCCGAATAATTCACTCCGCACCAGGCCAGTATTCTTTGGGATGCTCGTCATAGGCGTGGTGGTGGCCGTGGTCAGTTTCCTTTTGCGCAACGCCCAGGTGGCGGCCTTGGGTGTGCTTCTTGCGCTTATTGGCGGGCTAGGTGTGGCGTCTACTCGGTAGCGCAGCGCTACGATAGCCGCTTAATCGGCAAATAGTACGTGTGCTGCTTCGCCCGCTCCGCAGCCTGGTCGACCCAACTCTGCGTCGTCTCCCAGTCCTTCGGAGTAGCCACTGTCTCTGCAATCTGTTGCTCTAACGCGTCGCGCTCGCCTGGCTCGTATGGTCGCCCGTGGAACGTGAGCGCGCCATCTTTCATCTCAGGCTGGAGCAGATGTGATGGGTACAGAGCGCTGCGGGCGTGTATCCAGAAAGTCAACTCCGCGCTGGCGTCGCCTATGTCTTCTGCGGCGATTGATCCCAGATAGAGCACCATCATTGGGTCTTCACGCCCTTCTACATCGCAGACCAGCCATGCCTGCATCAATGTGCGCTCATTGTCGCTGATGGTTTGCCAATCGACTCTCATTGCTTTGCTCCTTGCTAATGTGAAGTCGCGCTTTCAGCATATTATCTGGCGCGTCGAATTTGGCGGTTTTTGCGTTGGCGTCATTAGAGCAACTTGCGAGAAGCAGTGGCAGGCGCAGGATGGGTAAGATAGAGATATGCGTGCCTACTCGACCGACCTGAAAGAACGCTTAGTGCGAGCGGTGGCTGAGGGTCAGCCCATGCGAGAAGCCGCTCGCCGCTTTCATGTCGCGGTCAATACGGTGAAACGCGCCGTGGTGCAACGACGCGAGACGGGCTCACTGGAGCGCAAGCCCATTCCCGGCTACCCGCGCCGTATCGGGCCAGACCAGGAGTCGAGCCTGCGGGCGCGATTGGAGGCCGCTCCGGACGCCACGGTGCTGGAACACTGTGCCTGGTGGGCGGAGCAGCAGGGCCAGCACCTGAGTGAAGCGACGATGTGGCGGGCGATCCGCCGCTTGGGCTGGACGCATAAAAAAAGACACTGGCAGCCAGTGAGCGCAACGAGGAGGCGCGCACAGCCTGGCGAGAGGCCGCGGCGGAGCTCGACCCCGAGCAGTTCGTCTTTGTCGACGAAAGCGGCACGAACATCTCCCTGACCCGCGTGTACGGCTGGGCGCCGCATGAGCGGCGGGCCATCGGGTCGGTCCCGCGCAACCATGGCAAGAACACCACCTTGGTGGCGGCGCTTGCCCCTGATGGGCTGCACAAGCCCTGGCTGATCGAGGGAGCGATGGATACAGAATCGTTTGCCTGGTACATCACTGAGCAGCTCGCGCCAACGCTGCGGCCAGGGCAGGTGGTGGTCATGGACAATCTGAGCGCACACAAAGCCGACCGCATTCGCCAAGCCATTGAAGCCCGCCATTGCCAGCTGCTCTTCCTGCCACCGTACTCGCCTGACTTCACGCCCATTGAGCAGGCGTTCTCTAAGATCAAGGCCATCCTGCGTGGGCTGGGCGCGCGCACCAAGGAGGCGCTCCAAGAAGCGGTTCGTCTCGCCATCGAGGCGATTACCCCACACGATGCAGCGGCGTGGTTCGCCCACGCTGGGTACGCTCTGCCTGCTCAAGCTACCTGAAAGTTGCTCTAGATCAATTCCAACGGGCCTTGCGTTTAGCCGCAGATCGTCTCTTTTGGAGAAATACTGGCCCCCTTGC
>DATAOM010000323.1:0-3931 GCA_036265775.1 Ktedonobacterales bacterium
TGAACGTGGAGAGAGCCGATCCCGACCTGGAACGCGCCATGTGGGATTTGTTCGTGGAGTACGAGAACTGGATGGAAATGACTGATCCGCTTGACCCAGACACTGTGCTGGATCAGCAGCAGGCGGAACAGTACACGATGACCGGACTCGCGGAGGCGGCGGTCGAAAGCGTCGCCCGAGTGGACGTGTTCGAGTCGTCGCTGTCGTTCCGGCGCATTCGGCAGATTCCGCCCAATCCGCAGATCAACATCAACTTGCAGCTCGGACTTCCGGCCAATATGAACCCGAACGAGCTCGCGCCAGAGGCGCAGCAGATCCTTCAGGAACTTGCGGGGCAGGTGACGGAACATGTCCGACAGCAGGTGCAGCAGGAAATCACGCGCCAGTCACCAGTCAGAGGCATAGAAATGCGGACCTTCGGCGGCAAGTGGTATGACCGCACGCGACAGCAAGCAAAGCAGAGCACGAGTCGGTCACAAGAATGAAGAGGGCACGCCGCGCCATGAACCCAACGGTCAACGTGCAGATCAGTCTCGCGCCCTTCGGCAGCGTCCATGTGGAGTTCGGCAAGATCGCCCCGCATGTGGAGACGCCGCTAGCCTCCCCAGCGCGCGAGCCAGTGTACTACTTGGCCATGCTCAACACAGACACCTGGATCTATGAAGCTCCGTATCAGACGCCGACGCCCATGTACGAGGCGCCGCACTCCACAATCCAGCCTGACGGGACGGCGCTGCTACACCAGTCTGCCGGGTCGCCAATGCCGAGATGAGACGTGAGTGCCAGAGCGCACACTGCGCGCTTCCCAGGCGTGAGTAGCCCATGCCATAGAATGCGCTATGAAACCTTCCGCGCCTTATGCGACGCAACGCGCAGCCCGTCGGATGTGTTCTACCTGTAGATCGTTGTGAAGCGATGGAAGGGAAGGAAAACGCATGGACTGGAAGATTGAACTCATCGCGATCCCGGTATCAGACGTAGACCGCGCCAAGCGCTTTTACACCGAACAGGTTGGCTTCAACGCCGACCATGACCACCATGTGAGCGAGGGGCTCCGCTTCGTGCAGTTGACGCCGCCAGGATCGGCGTGCTCCATCGCCATCGGCGAGGGCATCACCGAGGCCACGCCGGGGTCCGTACAGGGCGTGCAGATTGTGGTCGCCGATGCCCACGCCGCACACGATGAACTGGCCGCGCGGGGCGTGGAGGTTAGCGAGGTCCAGGATTTCCCCTGGGGGAAATTCGTCTTCTTCAGCGATCCCGACGGTAACCGCTGGTCGATACAGCAACTGCTCCCGCGCCCCTGATATGGTAGGTAGATGCGCTAGAACAGCGAAAGCTGCTCCGGCGGCGCATCGTCCTCATCCTCTGGCTTGGGCGGCTCCATGCGCGCCGCCTCGGCCAGCGCGGCGGGAATCGCGTGCGTGAAGTCGTCGATTACCGTCTGGCGCAGCGACTGCTGGTGTAGCGCGGCGGCGGGATGGAACATCGCCACGACGATGCGCCCACCGACCTTCTTCGCCTGGCCATGGATCGAACTAATCTTCGCACCGGGGAAGAACTTGGCCATCGAATAGCGTCCCAAGGTCACGATCACCTTGGGATTGATCGCGGCGATCTGGCGGTCAAGGTAATCGGCGCAGGCGGCCATCTCCTCCGGCAGCGGGTCGCGGTTATCCGGCGGGCGGTGCTTGACGACATTGGCGATGAAGACGGTCTTGCGGTCCAGCCCGACCGTCGCCAGCAGCTCGTTGAGGAACTGGCCTGCCGGTCCGACGAAAGGGCGCCCCTGCTGATCCTCGCGGTAGCCCGGCGCCTCGCCGATGAACATCACTTCGGCGTTGGGGCTGCCCTCACCCGGCACAGGATTCTTCGTGCCGACGTGCAGGTCGCACTTCACACAGTCGCGCGTCTCCGCGGCGATCTGCGCCAGCGTCTCCTCCGCTGTCTGAGCCATCTGCTATCCTCCTGATCTGGCTTAAGAGTCTCCATCTCGCGCCGCTGAATAGAGCGAGCGGCAATGGCTCAGCGGCTGGCTGAAGCCTGCTCTGGATACCGCATTCTATCCGCGCGCGGCGAATCCGGCAAGCGGGCGAGGCTTGCCAGTGCGAGAGAGCGCCGAATGCGCACAGTTGGTGTGCCAGCGAAAACGAGCGCGCTATCATCTACGGTGAGAGCTCCTGGCGTGGTGGATGGAGGATGGTGAGGGCAGCATATCGCCGGAGCCGCTCAGGGAACGGCGATACAAACGTCACTCACGAGGAGCCTCGCTCTATGGATAACCTCACCGCCGCCCGCACCTCGATGGGCGTCTCGCTGGCTTTTCACATTATCTTCGCCGCGCTTGGTGTCGGCCTGCCAGTTCTCTTGATGGTCGCCGAGGGATTGGGACTGCGCAACCGCGACGCGACCTGGTATACGCTCGCGCGCCGCTGGGGCAAGGCATTCGGCGTGCTCTTCGTCGTCGGCGCCGTCTCCGGCACGACGCTTTCCTTCGAGTTTGGGCTGCTCTGGCCGCGCTTCATGGGCTTCGCCTCCGCCGTGATCGGCCTGCCCTTCGCGCTGGAGGGCTTCGCCTTCTTCCTGGAGGCGATCTTCCTTGGCCTCTACCTCTATGGCTGGGAGCGCCTCTCGCCACGCGCGCACTGGCTTTGCACGATCCCGCTCGTTGTGAGTGGCGCCGCCTCGGCCTGGTTCGTCGTCACCGCCAACGCCTGGATGAACACACCCGCCGGCTTCACTGCCGTGAATGGCACGGTGACGAGCGTGGACCCCATCGCGGCGATCTTCAATCCCAGCACGCCGACCGAGACCATTCACACCCTGCTGGCCTGTTATCAAGTGACTGGGTTCGCCGTCGCCGCTGTTTACGCCTTCGCGCTGTTGCGCGGGCACAACGACGCCTACCATCGGCGCGGCCTCGCGCTCGGCGTGCTGCTCGGCACGGTTGTCGCGCCGATCCAGGCGATTGTCGGCGACGCCAGCGCCAGGCACGTCGCGGAGTTCGAGCCAGCCAAGCTCGCCGCGATGGAGGCGCTCTTCCAGACGACGATGGGCGCGCCGCTGCGCATCCTTGGCATCCCCGATCCGAATACCGGCCAGATCCACTTCTCCATCGAGATTCCCAAGCTGTTGAGCTGGCTGGCCTTCGGCGACCCTAACGCCACGGTGAAGGGACTCGACGCCTTTCCGCGCGAGTTCTGGCCGGACGTCATCACGACACATCTGGCTTTCGACACGATGGTGGGCCTGGGCATCCTGATGATCCTCGTGCCGATCTGGTACTGGATCGTCTGGTACCGGCGCGGCAAGGCGACGCCGGCGACCTCGACCTGGTTGCTACGTGCGCTCGTCGCGCTTGGCCCGCTGAGCTTCCTCGCGCTGGAGGCCGGCTGGATCGTCACCGAGCGTGGCCGCCAGCCGTGGATTATCCATAACGTGATGCTCGTCAAAGACGGCGTGACGCCTGTGCCGGGTCTCGGTCTCTCGCTGCTCCTGTTTGTTGGTATCTACGTCGCCCTCGCCGTGACGACGGTGCTCTTGCTGCGCCGCATTGGCCGCCAGCCGAAGGTCTTCACCGCCGACGAGGAGCATGCGCCGCTTCCCGCCGAGATCGGCTAGCAGAAGGAGGATCGTGCGATGTCCACGCTGACGCTGGCGACGATCTGCGCCGCGCTAATCTGGTTCGCGCTGATCGCCTACGCCGTGCTGGGAGGAGCCGACTTTGGCGGCGGTGTCTGGGACCTGCTGGCGCGCGGCCCCCGCGCAGAAAAACAGCGCGCCGCCATCGCCAGCGCGCTTGGCCCCGTCTGGGAAGCCAACAATGTCTGGCTCATCTTCGTGATTGTGCTGACGTGGACCACCTTCCCCATCGTCTACGCGGCGATCTCGACCGCGCTCTTCATCCCGCTGACCCTCGCGCTCGTGGGCA
>DATAOM010000324.1:0-3460 GCA_036265775.1 Ktedonobacterales bacterium
CGCGGCGCGCCACGCCCACGACGCTCCTCATCCTCGTCGCGGTGGTCGGTCGAGCGGGCGCGGAACTGCAGGCGGATCGCCGTGCCCTCGAAGCCAAAGACCTGGCGCAGTTGGTTTTCCAGGTAGCGCTCGAAGGAGAAGTGGATGAGCGTCGGGTCGTTGACGAAGAAGACGAAGGTTGGCGGGCTGACCTCTGGCTGGGTCACATAGTAGACGCGTAGTGGTCGCCCCTGGACCGAGGGCGGGTGGTGCCGTTGGAGCGCGATGCGCACCGTCTCGTTCAGTTCGGCGGTCGGCACACGCAGGCGCCGTACGTCGTAGATGCGCTTGGCGTGATCGAGGATCGGGCCGACATGATAGCCAGTCTTCGCCGCCGCGAATACGATTGGCGCGTAGGGGACGAACTTTAGCCGTTCGCGCGCCACGGCGCTGTACTCTTTCGCGTCGAGCTGCTCCTGCTCGTTCGCTGAGCGGCGTTTGGTTGGGACCGGCTCAATAATGGTCTCGGGGTCGGCCAGCCGCTCGGCCTCGCGCAGCCGTTCGCGCACGAGATCCCACTTGTTGATGACGACGATGATACCCTTGGCGGCGTCGTGGACGTAGCCCGCGATGTGCGTGTCCTGCGCGGTGATGCCCTCGACGCCGTCGATCATGAGCACGGCGACGTCGGCGCGATCGATAGCGCGATGCGCGCGCAGGACGCTGTACTTCTCGACGCCTGGCCCGATGCGCCCGCGACGACGAATGCCCGCCGTATCGATCAGCACGAACGGCTGGCCCTTGTGCTCGACAACCGTGTCAATCGTGTCGCGCGTCGTGCCGGGGATGTCGCTGACGATGACTCGCTCCTGCCCGACAATGGCGTTGACCAGCGAGGACTTGCCGACGTTGGGGCGGCCGACAATGGCGACACGCGGCGCGCCGGGCAGCGAGTCGTCTGCATCCTCGTCCACTGGTGGGGGCAGCAGATCGGTGATCGCGTCGAGCAGGTCGCCGGTGCCAGTGCCGGAGATCGAGGAGAGCGTGATCGGCTCGCCCAGCCCCAGCGCGTAGAACTCGACAGCTTCCTGCCGCCGCGCCGGATTGTCGGCCTTGTTCGCGCCGAGCACGATCGGTTTGCCCGAGCGGCGCAGCAGATCGGCGACCTCGGAATCCGCCTCGGTAATGCCGTCGCGCGAATCCACCAGCAGCACGATGACGTCGGCCTCCTCGATAGCGAGCTGCGCCTGCGCCCCGATGCGCGCGGTGATGTCGTCGCTGGAGCCAAGCTCGAGGCCGCCGGTGTCGATGACGGTGAAGATGCGCCCGTTCCACTCGGCGTCGGCGTAGAGGCGGTCGCGCGTGGTGCCGGGCAGGTCCTCGACGATGGCGAGGCGCTGGCCGACGAGCTTATTGAAGAGGGTGGACTTGCCCACATTGGGGCGGCCCACGATGGCGACGAGGGGTTTCATGACGTTACCGCGCGTTTCTTGCTGGCTGGAGAATAATCGCGTCGTATTCTATCACGCCTGCCATTTTCTCAGGATGTTTGGGGAGGTATGGAGCGCCATGGAACCTTACTCGATATCTGCTTGCTGGGCGCGCAGTACAGCCTGAGCGCGATCCACCACCTGAAGTTTAGCGAAGATGTTTGAGACATGATTGCTGACGGTCTTGGGGCTGAGCGTCAGTTCCTCGGCGATCTCGGCGTTGCTCTTACCATGAGCGATCATGCCCAATATCTCGCGTTCGCGGTCGGTCAATTCAGGAAAGAGATGTGCTGGTGGCACAGGACGCGCATTTGCGAAAAACTGAATGAGACGACCGGCAATGGCCGGACTGAAGATCGCCTCTCCATGCGCGACGGCGTGAATCGCACGCAGCACCTCCGCTTCGTCCGCGCCTTTGAGCAGATAGCCATGCGCCCCGGCGCGCATCGCGGCGAAGACGGTGTCGTCATCTTCCAGCATAGTGAGCGCTAGGACGCCAATACGGGGCTGCGCGCGCAATATCTGGCGAGCGGCCTCGATGCCGTTGATCTCTGACATGTGGAGATCCATGAGGATGACATCCGGCTCAAGCTCTAGCGCCCGGTTGATCGCCTCTGCGCCGTCGCCAGCCTCACCGACGACGATCATCTCTGGCTCCGAGGCGAGCAACGCGCGCAGACCGCTGCGGACCATGGGATGATCGTCCACGATGAGGACGCGAATAACTTCTGTCACGGTCCTCTCCTATGCTGTGAGCAGTGATAGCCGAACCATCGTCTTGACGCCTCCAGAGGGACGGGTCGTGATGGAGCAGGACCCGCCAAGCTCCGCTGCGCGCTCACGCATCGCAACAAGGCCAACGCCCGGTCTAAAGTTTGCCGGAAGCCCGATTCCATCATCCAATACCTCTAGTGTCAGCGCTTCGGTTGACGGAGTAAGACGAATGAGGCATGATCTCGCCTGCGCGTGCCGAATCACATTCGCCAGCGCCTCCAGCGTAATGCGATAGGCGGCGATCTCGACCGCCGCAGGTAATTCTGGCAGCGCCTCCGGCGCGTCCACCTCAATGCGGAGTCCCTGGGCAGGAAGACGGGCGACGTGCTCTCGCAACGCCGAGACCAGTCCTAACTCATCTAGCGCGGGAGGCCGGAGATCGTAGACGAGTCTCCTGAGATCAGCGATGAGCGCCTGGGTCTCTCCCTTTAACTCGCCCAAAAGCGCCGCTCCAGCGGAGCTATCATGCCGCACGAGACCCTGCGCTGCGCCGAGCTTGAACGCGATTCCTGTCAACGCCGAGCCTACGCCGTCATGCAGGTCACGCCGTAGTCGGCGACGCTCTTCCTCACGCAGGCTGATGAGACGCATGTGGGACTGACGCAGCTCAGATGTCAGTTGTAACGCATAGACCGCACTGCTTGCCTCGCGTGCCACCTCCTCTAGCAGACGAAGATCGGCCGCAGAGAACCTCTCCCCTTTGGCGCGCGGCGCGACACGCAATTCTCCCAGTGTGACAGTGGATTGGGCGAGCGACAGGCGCACGACTTCCGCGGTTGGCGCGCCTGTCTCAGCCGCGAGGATAAGATCGCTCTGCTCCCGCAAGGCGATCGCAGCATAGGGAACTTTGAGCGCCTGCGCGACCGTCTCGACCACCGCAGGCAGGACATCTTGGGGAGCGGAAGCGCTTGCCAATTGTTTCCCGAGCTGTGTCAGCACTGTGTATGGTTCATCGCGTTGACCGTAGAGCAGGCGATTCACCACGCGCTGGAGCCACGCGCGCAGCGGTTGAAAGAGAACCGCGATAGCGCCGGTCACCAGCAAGGAAACGATTGGCGCAGCGCCACTCTGGAACACGAGGCTTCCGGCGCCAACAGCCAGCGCATACAGCACGATGACTCCCATGGTCAGGCTGCCGTAGACCAGCGTGCGGTTGATCAGCATGTCTATGTCGAATAGCCGGTAGCGCAAAATGGCGACGCCAATCGTGATGGGGA
>DATAOM010000325.1:0-6205 GCA_036265775.1 Ktedonobacterales bacterium
TCATCGGTCATGGCGGGCGTGGCGTTCGCGGTTGAAGGTGATGGGGTGGCTTCGCAACCGAATCCTACGCCGCATCAGCGCTTTACACCACGCTCGCCAGCCTCTCAGGCGCCCTCTCGCGAATAAGACGGGCTAGCCATCCGGAAGGTGAGGCCGCGATTAATGGCGCTGCCCATAGGAATCTTGTCCAGATACCCGCCATAGACGCCGACGATCGAAACCGTGCCGAAATTTCGGCAGCACTCGATCGCCTGTCGAAGAACGTGCGGCCTGTCCGTTCCCATGAAGGTCGCGACCTTGATCCGGTCGATCACAGAGCCAATGCTGGCAGTGGTTTCAGGCTCGGTGCCAACGGCGTCGATGCAGGCATCCGCGCCGCGCCCGCCGGTCAACTCCTGGATGCGATCGTAGATGTCGTCGTTCTGGAAATCGAGTGTGATTGCACCCGATTGTCTGGCGAGTGCCAACCGTTCAGGAACGGTATCGATCGCTAGCACGCGCTCCGCCCCCAACAAAAACGCGCTCTTGATAGCGAACTGCCCGACAGGACCGCATCCCCAGACAGCCACTGTTTCGCCGCCCTTTATGTTGCAGAACTCGGCGGCCATGTAGCCGGTGGGGAAGATGTCGGAGAGGAAGAGGACCTGATCGTCGGTCAGGCTCTGGGGAACTTTGATGGGTCCGACATCGGCGTAGGGGACGCGGGCGAATTCGGCCTGGCCGCCGGCGTAGCCGCCCATCATGTGGGAGTAGCCGTAGAGGCCAGCGGGTGAGTGTCCCAGCAGCGACTCAGCCATCCAGGCGTTGGGGTTGGAGTTCTCGCAGAGCGAGTAGAGGCCGTGTTGACACGACCAGCAGGAGCC
Source organism: Ktedonobacterales bacterium (assembly GCA_036265775.1). GTDB lineage: Bacteria > Chloroflexota > Ktedonobacteria > Ktedonobacterales > JADMIN01 > DASWAC01. The sequence continues at coordinate 864 of DATAOM010000325.1, forward strand.
GCAGGAGATGGCGAAGGGAACGACGACGCGATCGCCAACGCTGACGTTGTGAACTTCCGGGCCGACCTCGACGATCTCGCCCATGAACTCGTGGCCGAGGACGTCGCCTTTCTCCATGGTGGGGATGAGGCCGTCGTAGAGGTGGAGGTCGGAGCCGCAGATGGCGGTGGAGGTGACGCGTACGATGGCGTCGCGGGGATTGAGGATTTTGGGGTCGGGCACGTTCTTGACCTGGACATCGCCCGTGCCCATCCAACAGGTGGCTTTCATGGTGGATTCCTTCTCCTTGTGGTAGTTGGCGGTTGAAATCGCGCCTCTGGGCGTGCGCTAGCTAGATCTGAGCTGGCTCAGCCTGGTTGGCGGTCTGGGATGAGTCGCTGGGAGTCGTGGTGAGCTCTGGCTGTGGCTCGGCGGGTGGCCGCTTGGGCGGCTGCGCGGGATGGCGGGTGGCTTTTTTGCCCTGGATGCTGGCGTCCGAGCGGGCGAGCTCGCCGGTCTCCGTGACCTGCTTGAAGCGGCGGAGATCATCGGCGATCTGCTGGGATGGCTCCTCGCCCAGCAGCATGGCGACCGTCTTGCCGAGCTTGCCAGCGGGTGGATCGTAGCGCAGTTCGACGTGCACCTCGGTTCCGCGGTCGCCAGCGGCGGGAGTGAAGTGTACTACGCCAGCGTTGGGAACCTGGGCGCCGGGCAAGGAGCGCCAGGCGATCAGCTCGTTGGGGCGGTCCTCGACGATCTCGGCGTCCCACTCCACTTTCGCGCCTGCAGGGGCGGTGGCCTTCCAGTGGGAGCGTCCGTCGCCGGTCTCCTCGACGGATTCGAGGTGGCGCATGATGCGTGGCAGGTTGCTGGGGTTGCGCCACAGGGCGTAGAGGTCCGCCGCCGGGCGGTTGACGGTGACGGTCTCGTGGACCTTGACGGCCTCGCGCGCGGAGGCGCCCGCGAGCGCGTTCATGCGTTGCGCGAGGCTGAACGTCGTGGCGGAGACGGCATCGACCGCCGTTATGACAGCCAGCGCAGCCATAGCTCCCGCCGCGCGCGGACGGTTGCGCGCGGAGCCACGCGGTGTGGGCGTCGCGATGGCGCGGCCCAGCAGCGTGAGGCCCATCACGTCTCCGGCGACGCGCCCCCACATCCAGCGGGTGGGCCGGCGCCCGGAGAGGAGGCCAATCCCGCTGGTGACCTCGCGCAGGCCAATGAGACGCAGAGCGCTGCGGGGGCGAGTTTCATCGCGCAGGCCCACGGTGGTGGCGAGCCTGCCGGGGGCGAGTAGACAGGTCGCGCCGAGGCCGAGGCTGGCGAACGCGAGGCCGCGCCGCATCCAGTCGCCAGCGGGTGGTGGCGCGCTGGTTCTGGTTCTTTCTGACGTGGCGCCGCCATCTTGTGCGATGTTCTCTGCGGCGTTCTGCGTGGCAAGGAGGGTGTCGACGCTGGCGCTGTCGTCGTGGACGGTGAACGGGTTTGCGACGGGCTGGCTCTGCTGATTACGCTGTTTCGCCTGCGAGCTTGTCTGGGTGGTCATGGCGTCATGCCTTTCTGTTGGCTGCTGTTGGCTGCTGTTCGCTCGTGTTTGCGCGTGTTCCTTGCCTGCGTTCGTGCTGCGGCGAGATTGATCGCGCCCCTACGCATAGGAGTCGTTTAGCGCTGCGGCGCTTTGGCGTGGGCGGTGGCGAAGAGGTGGAGCATCTCGCGGTTGAAGGCGGGAATGTCGTCGGGCTTGCGGCTGGAAACGAGGGCGCCATCCACAACGACCTCCTGATCGACCCAGTTGGCGCCGGCGTTGCGCAGGTCGGTCTGGAGCGAGGGCCAGGAGGTGATGCGCCGACCACGGACGACATCGGCCTCGACGAGGGTCCAGGGGCCGTGGCAGATGACGGCGATGGGCTTGCCGGCGTCGAAGAAGGCTTTGGCGAAGGCGACGGCTTTAGGCTGCATGCGCAGCCGGTCGGGATTCATGACGCCACCAGGCAGTAGCAGGGCGTCGAAGTCGTTGGGGCGGGCCTGGTCGAGCGCGAGGTCCACTGGGAACTCGTCGCCCCAGTCGGTGTGGCTCCAGCCGCGCACCTTGCCGGGCTTGGGTGAGACGACGCTGGTCTGAGCGCCGGACTGGTCGAGAGCTTTGCGCGGCTCGGTCATCTCGACTTGCTCGAAGCCGTCGGTGATGAGAATAGCGACGCGTGTTCCGTTGAGGTCGGTTCTGTTGGGATTGGCCATGTGGCTCCTCCTTGTGGCCTGTGCGGGGTCCTCTTTTCCCTCTTTTCCGGTTGTTCTGGGCGCACCTTGGCGGTACGAGGCGCTACGAGATCCGCCAGCGTGGAAAATTGGGTCATTGAGCGGCGGACGGGCAGGCCAGTGTGGTCCTTCATGTCTGCGACGGTTCTGCGCGGCCGTGCGCATGGGTTATCGCTGGCATTCGCTGCTCATGCACGCGATCTCGTTTGATCCTTGCTTCATCCTTGCGGGCGGAATCGCTGCGCGCCGCGGTCCTTCGGGGCGCATCTGACAATGGTATCGCAGAAGGAGAAGCAACGTCTAGTGGACGTTATACATAGTCTCTGAATTCAGTGGGCATAGGGTCTCCGATCATTTTACTGATACCAGTAATAAGATGATCGAGGCCGGAAAAGGAGCGCAGCGGGAGGCGAGGACTTTCGACTCTCACGTTACACCTGCTATCGGATCGTGCAGAACTACGCATTGCGGACGCCATCAGAGGCAGTGCGGATACCCATCGCCCGCTTGACAGAAACGAGCGCTGTATGACTAGAGTGTGGGACGCCGAAGGATAGGCGTGTGAGCTTCTAGCTGCGGGCAAGGCGACGGCGCTGCGTGGCTAGACGCGGAAAGGAGTCCAGCCGTGGACAACCGTGACGACCAAATGCGGCAAAACGATCCAAACGATCCATCCGCGATGGGTGGAGACCAGGCCAGCAGAAATGTGAGTATTCCTGCTGGAGCGACCGTCTACGATATGTCTGGCGAGAAGCTGGGCAAGGTCAGCGGGGGAATTGCCCTCGGAAGCTATTTCAGACTCGAAAAGGGGCTGATCTTCCCGCACGAGTACTACGTTCCCAAGAGCGCCATCTCGCGCATTGACCCCGATGGCGTCCATCTCAACGTGTCGAAGGACGACGTCAAGAACAGTGGCTGGGACCAGCGACCGACCGAGAGCGTCGAGACGCTGGGCCACCACGAGGAGCATGAGGAGCCGAGCGTCTAGACGAGCTTTCCATCCTTCGGCCTCAGACGACCGGCGGCGGCGCAGCAGCGTCATCGCCGGTCGCTGTGTATGCGCCGCTGTCTTCAAGATGTCTTCAAGAGATGGGCGCGTATCCACGTGTTTGAGCCTGGCCGGCGCTATTGGTCATCTGGTATCCGAGGTCTGGAGATCACGCGCAACGTTTGGCGCGTTTGGCGTATCTGGGACATAGGGAAGATAGGTGGGGAAGCGCGCGTCGCGGTCGCGTAGATACGCGGTCGGACTGACGCCCGCGAACTCATGGAACTCACGACTGAGATGCGCCTGGTCGGCGTAGCCGCACGCCAGCGCGATCTCCGTCCAGTTCACCTGATTCTGGCGCCCCAGGCGCTCGAGGACCTTCTGGAAGCGGCGCACACGAACAAAGCGCTTAGGCGTCATCCCCACCTGCTGACGGAAGAGGCGGATCAACTGCTGGTGACTCAGCGCGATCTGGTCCACCACCCGCGTGATGGCGCCTGCCTGGGGCGCCGCGAGCAGCGCATTGACTGCGAAGGCGCCGGCGGTATGCTCTGCCAGAGATGTCAGGCGCGCCAGCAGCAGACGTTCCAGCCGGTGGAAGCGCGCCGCTGGCGTCGGCTCGGCGAGGAGACGCTCACGGAACTCGTTGGCGGCGGCGTCTCCCCACAGCGCCTCCAGCGGTAACTGGGCGTTATGCAGTTCGCTGGCGGGTGGCGCGAAGAAGGCGGCGGCGCCGTTGGGCGTGAACCGCACGCCCATGCGCGCGAAGCGCCGTCCGGCCGCGACGATGGACCAGCGCGATGAGGAGCCAAACAGCGTGGACGTGTGAAAGGTCGTCATCCGGCGTGGGTCCTGCTGAGCGGCGACGCGCAATCCGTCGCCGCCGAGTTCGATCCACAGCGCGGGCGCGCCGGTGGGCAAGGCGCGTTCCAGGAGGTGCGGTTGGGCGTCGTCCTCGCGCAGCCAGAAGCGCTCCACGAACGCGGACAGCGGGGGCGGGGGCGTGTAGGTATGCGGAGTGGTCACAGTGGCGCCTTCCTTAGCTCTACTGGTCATTCCGACGGCCATGTTGTTGGCCATGCCACATCGCAGCGTGCCACATCGACCAGCGGAAACGCAAGGAAGGCGGCGCTGCCTGCGTGGCGCCTTCACCGAGGACGAAGAGCCTCTCTCGGCCGAGAGATGGTGGATGTGAATTTTCTTCAAGATGTCCGCCACCTGCAGGGGGTACGATATATCCTCGCCAAGGAAGGTGAGGCGCGCGATTAGAGGCGCCTGGGGGGATAGGGAGGCGGACCACGCTGGCGCCGGCCAGCAAGCGCAGCCATAGCTCGATCATGCCAGAGGGAGACACGTATACGCAGAGTGATCTTTGACATCAGCCTGCCACGCGATGGCTTCTCATGAGCAGCTCAGCGCTCATCATTGGCGATGGCTGGCTCTCCGGCGGCGCCTAGCGGGTCAACTGTTGACACAGTTGACCCAGTTGACACAGTTGACACAGCAGAAGGAAAGGGACCTACGACATGGACAACTTCCCCGTCTATCAGACCGCGTTGTTCCTGCACATCCTCGGCGCGCTTGGCTTCTTCATCGCCGTCGGCGTCTTCTACGCCGCCGTCCTCGGTGTCCGCCGCGCGCAGACTGTTGGCTCCATCAAACTCTGGACCGGCGCCGCGGCTGGGGTCAGCCGCAGCCTCTTCCCGCTCTCCTTCCTGGTGATCGTGATCGCAGGCATCTACATGGTGGTGACCGTCTGGGGGGAGAAAGCTCCGTGGGCGGGCGTCGCGCTCATTGCGTTTATCATCCTGGGCGTCGCCGCAACGTTCATCCAGGGCCGCCGCATGGGCGCGCTCGGACAGAGCGCCGCCCAAGAGTCCGAGAGCGCTGCAGTGACGGGCGCGCTGTGGACGCAGGCGCATGACCCCCTCACCTGGGTCGCGGTCAACGCCTCGGCGGCGTTCGCCATCGGCATCGTCTACCTGATGACGCTCAAGCCCGATGCGCTTGGCTCGGTGATCGCGCTGCTCATCGCGCTGGTGGTGGGGCTGGCATTCGGCTTCCTGACTCAGGGACGCCCAGCCCCCGCCCCTGCGCTGGCGCGCGAATAGGCTAGAAAGCA